>DATIYJ010000063.1 GCA_035517655.1 Nitrospiria bacterium
CAATCCGTCTGGTGCTTTGTAGGGGCGTATTGCAATACGCACCTACGGCGATTTGAATTATCGGGCAGGCGCCGGGCCCTGCCCCCACCCCCTATATATATAATGATGCAGATCGAATATATTCGTCCTTTTGGCTGCCCGTGACGAGGGTTATGACGGTCTTCTTTCGGGCCAAGACACGACCCCATGACGGCATACGGATGCGACGATGAGAAAATTTCGGCAGGACAGCGGGACGATTGTACTAAAAATCCCGGGAAAGAACAAGGAAGCGATGAAGGCGGGAGTTCGCTTCGCGGACCGTTCAGGCTTCGGCGGGTTTCGCGTCCGGCAGGACCAGCTTCTTGACGAGATCGATCACTTCGTCGGTCGCGACCTTCCGAATTTTTCCGTCGCGCCGATCCTTGAGCTCTACCAGTCCGTCGGCCAGGTTTTTATCGCCGATGATGACCTGGTACGGAATGCCGATCAGGTCGGCGTCGTTGAACTTCACCCCGGGCCGCTCCGACCGGTCGTCGATCAGGACCTCCACGCCGTGGTTGGACAGCGTCCCGTAGATCAGCTCCGACGTGATCATCACGCGCTCGGACTGGTCGTTGACCGGGACGACATGCACCTGGTAAGGCGCGAGCGGAAGGGGCCAGACGATCCCCTTGGTGTCGTGGTTCTGCTCGATCGCGGCCGCGGCCGTCCGGCCGATCCCGATGCCGTAGCAGCCCATGACGCTCAAGGCCTCCTTGCCGTTATGGTCCAGAAACGTCGCCTTCATCGCCTCGCTGTATTTCGTCCCGAGCATGAAGATGTGGCCCACTTCGATCCCGCGATGGGTGATGAGCCGTCCCTTGCAGCGCGGGCAGGCCTTGCCCTTCGTTTTCTCCACGTTGGCCGCGAAACCGCAGGAGTCGCACGCGACCAGGCTGTCTTCGCCCGTCTCGGCCAGGACCATGAACTCCTGGGAATAGGTCCCGCCGATCACACCGCTCTCCGCCTCGACCGGCTTGAACTTCAGTCCGCACCGCTCGAAGATCCGGTGGTAGGCCTGGCCCATTTTATCGTAACTGGCCTTGGCGCCCTGCTCGTCGCGGTCGAAGCTGTAGGCGTCCTTCATGAGGAATTCGCGGCCGCGCATCAGCCCGAAGCGGGGGCGGATCTCGTCCCGGAACTTGGTCTGGATCTGATACAGAATCTGGGGCAGGTGGCGGTACGATTTGACCTCGGCCCGGACGAGGTCGGTGATCACTTCCTCGTGCGTCGGCCCGAGGCAGAACTCCCGCTCGCCGCGGTCCTTCAGCCGGAGCAGTTCCTTGCCGTACTCGCCCCAGCGGCCGGTCTCGTGCCACAGCTCGGCCGGCTGGACCATCGGCATCAGCAATTCCTGCGCGCCGGCGCGGTTCATTTCCTCGCGGACGATCCGCTCGACCTTCCGGATCACCCGGAGGCCCAGCGGCAGGTAGGTGTAGATGCCGGCCGCGACTTTTCGGATCATCCCGGCGCGGATCATCAGCCGGTGGCTGACGACCTCGGCCTCGACCGGCTCCTCGCGCAACGTGGGGATTAATAATTTTGAATAGCGCATAATGTCATTTGTAGGGGCGATCCTCGTGATCGCCCTTGTCCGTGCAGATGATAGGGCGAATACAAGATTCGCCCCTACGGTTATTTTTGATTCGTTTCCCTTTCCTTCGCCATCGCCTCGACCTCGGCCACCAGGACGTCGGCCATCTCGGACTCGGACACCTTGCCGACGATCTTCCCGCGCTTGAACAGCAGGCCGCCGTCTTTGCCGCCCGCGATGCCGATGTCGGCCTCCATGCCCTCGCCGATCCCGTTTACGGCGCAGCCGAGGATCGAGACGTTCAACGGCGCCTTGATATGGGACAGCCGCCGCTCAAGCTCCCCGACCAGCTTGAACATGTCGAACTCGAGCCGGCCGCAGGTGGGACAGGCGATGAAATTGATCCCGTGATGCCGAAGCTCCAGCGCTTTCAAGATCTCGAAGCCGGCCTTCACCTCCTCGACCGGATCGGCCGCGAGCGAAACCCGGATCGTGTCCCCGATCCCCCCGCCCAGCAGCAGCCCCATCCCAACGGCCGTTTTGATGCTCCCCGCGAAGGCCGTCCCGGCCTCGGTGATCCCGAGGTGGAGCGGGTAATCCGTCTTTTTTGAGATCAGCCGGTAGGCCTCGACGCAGAGGCCGACGTGCGAGGCCTTGAGCGACAGCTTCATCTCGTAGAAGCCCAGCTCCTCCAGCATCCCGATCGCCCGCAGCGCCGATTCGACCATCGCCTCGGCCGTGGGATAGCCGTATTTTTTAAGCAGGTCCTCCTCCAGCGATCCGGCGTTGACCCCGATCCGGATCGGGATGCCCCGGTCCCGGCAGGCCGCCGCGATCTGCGCCACGCGGTCCTTCCCGCCGATGTTGCCCGGGTTGATCCGGATGCAGTCGACGTAGGGGGCCGCGTGGAGCGCGAGGCGGTAGTTGTAATGGATGTCGGCGACGAGGGGGATGCCGATCCGGGCCTTGATCGTTTTCAAGGCGCCGGCGGCGGTCTCGTCCACCACCGCCACGCGGACGATCTCGCAGCCGGCCTGCTCCAGCCGCCGGATCTGGTCCGCCGTCGCGTCGACGTCCCGCGTGTCCGTGGTGGTCATGGACTGGACCGAGATCGGGGCGTCGCCGCCGATCGCGACGCCGCCCACCGTGATCGGCCGTGTTTTCCTTCGTTCGATCCTCACTTCAAGCGCCCCCGTCCCGTCGGTCAGCCCGGCTTTCCGAACAGCCGGATGATGTCGTTATAAAAGGCCAGGGCCATCAACAGAAGAAGCAACGCGAGGCCGATTTGCTGCGCGATCTCCCGTTTCCGTATGCTCAACGGACGCCCCAGGACGGCCTCGATCACGAAGAACAGGAGATGGCCTCCATCCAATACCGGGATCGGAAGGATGTTCATCACGCCCAGCGTGATGCTCAGGATCGCGATCAGGAAGAGCAGACCCCCGATGCCCTGGGAGGCGGCCTGGCCCGACATCTGGCCGATCAGAATCGGCCCGCCGATGTTGTCCATCGAGAGCCTTCCCTGAACGAGCCGGACCAGCCCCTCCACCGTCAGATAGGTCCATTGCCACGTGGCCTGAAACCCCTTGAGGACGGCATCGAGGGGATTCGCGGCCTGGATCTGGGCGCCGCGGGGGTTCTTCCCGATCCCGATCTGACCGACGGTCTTCTGCCCCTCCTCGGTCTCGACCGTCTTCGACGCCGGCGTAACCGTCAGGATCAAACTCTGATGGTCCCGCTCCACCGTGATCGTCAGGGGCTTTCCGGCGCTGCCGTAGATGATATCGGTCATTTGCGCCCAGGTCGATATTTTTCGGTCGCCGATCGAAACGATCCGGTCCCCCGCTTTGAAGCCGGCCGCCTGGGCCGGGGATTTCTCGATCACGGTCTCGACCACCGGCATCAGGCTGTCGAAATTCGGCACGTACATCGGGATGCCGATCGAGAGAGATCCGGTGAAAATCAGATAGGCCAGGAACATATTGAAGACCGGCCCGGCCGCCACGATCAGGATCCGTTTCCAGACCGGCGCGAGTGAAAAGGAACGGGCCCGGTCTTCCGGGGAAAGCGCCGGCGCCTCCTCCCCCTTCTCGGGCTCTTCGCCGAAAAGCTTCACGTAGCCGCCCAGCGGAAGCGCGGAGATCAGGTATTCGGTCTCCCCGACCGTCCGGCCGATCAGCTTCGGCCCGAAGCCCAGCGAGAACTTCAGGACCTTGACCCCCAGACGACGGGCCGCCAGGAAATGGCCCAGCTCGTGAAAAAAGATCAAGACGCTGAGAACAACGAGGAAATAAAACAGGTTGTAAAGAAAATGAACGACGGATTCCATGCTGCGTGCTTACTCCTTTTCTCCGACGGACTTGGACGCCCGCTCCCGACCCCAGCGGTCGGCCTCGAGGACGTCCTCCAGGCTTTTCACGGCCAGGGGAACGTGCGCGTCCATTGTTTTTCGTATCAGCCGGGCGATCTCCAAAAAGCCGATCCGCTCTTCGAGATAGGCCCGCACGGCCACTTCGTTGGCGGCGTTCAACACGGCCGGAAGCGTCCCGCCGATTTTAATCGCCTCGTACGCGAACCCGAGGCAGGGAAATTTTTTAAGATCCGGCGGCTCGAACGTCAGCGACCTGACCCGGGTCAGATCCAGGGCGGGAAGACCGAGCGGCAGCCGTTCCGGATAATTGAGCGCGTAGGCCAGCGGCCCGCGCATGTCCGGGACGCCCATCTGGGCGATCACGGAACCGTCCAGGTACTCCACCATGGAATGGACGATGCTCTGCCGGTGAATGACGACGTCGATCCGGTCCGGCGGCATATCAAAGAGCCAGTGGGCCTCGATCACCTCCAGGCCCTTGTTCATCAGCGTGGCCGAATCGATCGAGATTTTCGATCCCATCCGCCAGACGGGATGCCGGAGCGCCTGGGCCGGCTTGATCACGCGTCGCTTTCGGACCGGCAGGTCGAGAAGCGGCCCCCCCGACGCCGTCAGGATGAGCCGGCGCACGTCCCGCCGGCGCTGGCCGGACATCGACTGAAAAATGGCGCTGTGCTCGCTGTCGACCGGCAGAAGGGTAATTCCCTGTCTTCGGGCTTCCTGCTGAAGAATCGATCCGGCCATCACCAGCGGTTCTTTGTTGGCCAGCGCCATCGTCTTTTTCGCCCGGATGGCCTCGAATGTCGGAACGAGTCCCGCCGACCCCACGATGGCCGAGACGACCAGATCGGCGTCGGCCAGCGTGGCCACCCGGACCAGGCCTTCGATCCCGGACAGGACTTCGATCCCAGGATTTCGCAGGTCCGGAAGATCCCGGCACTGCCGGCGCAGGCGTTCCGCGGCCGCCGGGTCCGCCAGTGCGACGCACCGGGGGCGGAAGCGCCGAATTTGACCCAGAAGTTTATCACCGTTGCGCCCGGCTGTCAAACCCACAACCCGGAAGCGATCCGGAAAGTCCGTCACCAGCCGGAGGGTGTTGGTCCCGATGGAACCGGTTGAACCCAAGAGAACCAGTTTTTTCATTTTAAATCACGATCACCCGGCCGTATTGTTTCACCCAAAGCAGATAATAATAGAACAACGGCGTCGTGAAGATCAGGCTGTCCATCTTGTCCAGGATGCCGCCATGGCCCGGCAGAAAATGGCCGGAATCTTTCACCCCGGCGCTGCGCTTGAACATGGATTCCGTCAGATCGCCCATCTGACCCAACACGCCCAGCAACAACCCCAGGAACAAACCGTCGTAGACCGAAAGAAACGGGAGAAACCATTGTCGGGCCAGGACCGCGGCCAGGATGCTGGCGGCCAGTCCTCCGACGGCCCCTTCGACCGTCTTGCCGGGGCTGAGCCGCGGGGCCAAAGGGCGCCGCCCGAAGCCCTTTCCGATATAGTAAGCCCCGGTATCGCCGGCCCAGGTCACCAGGAACAAAAAGAAGATGAGATACTCCCCCTGTTCGAGACCCCGGAGCAGGATCAGATGCCCCAACAGCCAGCCGACGTAGAAGACCCCCAGCGCCGCCACGGCCGTGTCGCCGAGGGTCGTCGCCATGTCCTGATACGTCGCCAGCTGGTACAACAACCCGGCCATTCCCAAGGCCGTCAGCACCTCCCGATCCGAGAAAAAACCCTGTTCGTAGAAATGTCCCACGATCAGCCCGCCGCAGAGCAAGCCGAACAGGATCAGTCCCCGTTTCCCGGCCGGAAAATAAAGACGGTAGAACTCCAGCTGGCCGAGCAGAACGCCGAACAACACGACAATGAAAAAGGCCGCCGGGGGAAGGTATTTGACTAAAATGAAGAAGAGCGGAAGGAAGAGGACGGCTGAGATCACGCGCTTTTGGTGCATTAACCTTGTCTCACCCCGCGTCGCGGAGGATTCTGGTTTTTCACCAGGCCGAAACGACGCTCCCGCTGCTGATAATCGATCAGGGCCTCCAGAAAATCACGCCGTCGGAAGTCCGGCCACAGGGTCGGCGTGAAGTAGAGTTCGGTATACGCCATCTGCCAGAGAAGGAAATTGCTGATGCGGGTCTCTCCGCTGGTCCGGATCATGAGATCGGGGTCCGGCAGGTCGGCCGTGTTCAGGTACTGACCCACCAGCGCCTCGTCCACCGCCTCCCGCGTGAACAGGCCCTTCTGAAGATCGTCGTACAGCCTTAACATCGCCTCGACGATTTCGGCCCGGCCCCCGTAGCTCAACGCGATCGTCAACACCATTTTTTCATTGGACAACGTGGCCGACTCGGCCGCGCGGATCCAGTGGGCGACGGAGGCCGGCAGGCGGTGGATCTGGCCGATCGTCTTAAAGCGGATCCGGTGTTCCATGAGCGAGGCCATTTCTTTCTGGAGGTATCCTTCCAGCAGCGTCATCAGCTCGTTCACCTCGTCCTGGGGGCGTTGCCAGTTCTCCACCGAGAACGCATAGATCGTCAGGGCATAGATCCCCAGTTCCCGGCAGACCGTCACCGCGTCCCGGACGGAACGGATTCCCTCGCGATGGCCGGCGATCCGGGGCAGTCCCCGCATCTCGGCCCACCGCCCGTTGCCGTCCATGATGATGGCCACATGCCGCGGGAGGCGGGCCCGGTTCACCAGCGCCTGAAGCTGGGGGTCGCCCAACGGTTCGTTGCCTATTCCGATTTTCTTCAACGGGTTTTCCATGGGGTTTTCCAGGACGCTTTTTCAAGCATACAACACTAACACAGTCCGGTCAAAATTCATAGCGCCGTCGGAAGTTCAAAATAAAAACGGGCGACAGGTTGGGTCGCCCCGGAAAAATCCGACTCCTCGAACCGGACGGAAACACTTATCGGACGGCCGCGCCGGCGGGCGCGCGCGCGCGAAGGTATTGATCGATCCCTTTCGCGGCGTCGCGGCCCTCCCGAATCGCCCAGACGATCAGGGAGGCGCCCCGTTTCATATCGCCGGCGGCGAAGACCCCTTCGACGCTGGTCATCTGATTTTCATCCACCGCCACATGGCCGCGCGCATCCAGCCCGACCCCGAGATCCTCCAGCAGGCCCGTCCGCACCGGACCGGTGAAACCCATCGCCAACAGAACCAGATCGGCGTCCAGCTCGAATTCCGTTCCGGGCATCTCCACGAACCGGGTGCGTCCGGACGGGTCCGTCTTCATCTCGACCCGCACCGCCTGAAGCCGGCTCACCCGCCCGTCCCGGCCGGAAAACCGTTGGGTGGAAACGCTCCATTCCCGCCGGCAACCTTCCTCGTGCGCGTGGGACGTCCGGAGCATCATCGGCCAGAGCGGCCACGGCGTCGACGCGGCCCGGCTCTCGGGCGGCTGGGGCAGGAGCTCGAACTGATAAACCTCCTTCGCCCCCTGGCGGTGCACGGTTCCGAGGCAATCGGAACCGGTGTCCCCCCCGCCGATGATCACCACGCGTTTATCCTTGGCCGTGATCCGGACCGACGGATCGATCGCGTCGCCGGCGTTGATCTTGTTTTGCTGCGTGAGGTAATCCATGGCGGGATGGATTCCGGAAAGTTCCCGGCCGGGCACCGGAAGCTCGCGGGCCGTCATCGCGCCGCCGCACAGGCAGACGGCATCGAAGCGCTTCCGCAGCAGATCCGCCGGAAAATCGGGGCCGACATCCACACCGGTCTTGAACGCGACCCCCTCCGCGCGCATCTGCTCCAAGCGGCGGTCCAGGACCGATTTTTCCATTTTGAAGTCCGGGATGCCGTACCGAAGCAGACCGCCGATCCGGTCGGCCTTCTCGAAGACCGTGACCGCGTGTCCCGCGCGGGCCAGCTGCTGCGCGGCCGCCAGGCCGGCGGGGCCGGATCCGACCACGGCCACGGCGTACCCGGTCGGCTTCTCCGGGAGAACCGGCGTCACCCAGCCCTCGTCGAAGCCGCGGTCGATGATATTCCATTCGACGATCCGGATGGCCACCGGATCCTCGATGATCCCCAACACGCAGGCCGACTCGCACGGTGCCGGGCAGAGCCGCCCGGTGAACTCCGGAAAATTGTTGGTGGAATGAAGCATCTTCAACGCGTCCTTCCACCGCCCCTGAAAAACAAGATCATTCCAGTCCGGAATCATGTTCTGGACCGGACAGCCGTTGTTGCTCTGACAGAACGGCACGCCGCAATCCATGCAGCGGGCGCCCTGGGCCTTGAGCGCTTCCTCGGAAATCGGCCGGTAGAACTCCCGCCAGTCATGGACCCGCTCCTCGACCGGTCTCCGCTTGGGGCCCTCCCTCCGGATCTTTAAAAATCCCTTGGGGTCACCCATGAACGGCCGCCTCCTTCGATGCGGTTTTCTGGGCCTTCCGCTGCTCCATCACCTTCTTATACTCCACCGGCATGACGCGCAGGAACTTCGGAAGCATGACGCTCCACTGCTCCAGCACCTTTTGGGCCTGGGCGCTGCCCGTATGCCGGGCGTGCCGCTCGATCATCCCCTTCAGTAGGGCCTGGTCCTCTTTGTCCCGGACGGGCTCAAGCTCCACCATGCTCAGATTGCACCGGCGTTCAAACCCGCCGTCCCGGTTCAGCACGAACGCGACGCCGCCGCTCATCCCGGCCGCAAAATTCCTCCCGGTCTGGCCCAGGACGACCACCACGCCGCCGGTCATGTACTCGCAGCCGTGATCGCCCACGCCCTCGACCACGGCCCGGCAGCCGCTGTTCCGAACCGCGAACCGCTCGCCGGCCATTCCGTGGATGTAGGCCTCGCCGCCCGTCGCGCCGTAAAGGGCGACGTTGCCGATGAGGATGGTCTCCTCCGGCGCGAAGGTCGACTTCTTGAACGGAACGACCACCAACCGTCCGCCGGCCATCCCCTTGCCCAGATAGTCGTTCGATTCGCCTTCCAGCGCCAGCGACAGCCCGTTCACGCACCAGGCCCCGAAACTCTGCCCGGCCGATCCGGTGAAGCGGAAACGAATCGTATCGTCCGGAAGGCCCGCGGCCCCGTGCCGCCGCGCGATTTCTCCGGAGAGCATGGCGCCGACCGTCCGGTGGATGTTCCGGATCGGCCACGCCGCCTCGACCCCGCGCTTCGACTCCAGCGCCGGCCGGGCCCGCTCGATCAATTGATGATCCAGGGCGTTGGCGAGCCCGTGGTCCTGCGTCTGGACGCAATGCACGGCGACATCCGGGGCGATCTCCGGCCGGTACAGGATCGCGCTCAGATCGATTCCCCGGGCCTTCCAATGGTCGATCGCCTTGTGGGGTTTGATCTTGTCCGTGCGGCCGATCATCTCCTCAAACCGGCGGAAGCCCAGCCGGGCCATCCACTCCCGGACCTCCTCCGCAACGAAGAAAAAGTAATTGACGACATGCTCCGGCAGGCCGGAAAATTTTTTCCGGAGAACGGGATCGTGCGTGGCGATCCCCACGGGACAGGTGTTCAGGTGGCATTTGCGCATCATGATGCAGCCCTCGACGATCAGCGGCGCCGTCGAGAATCCGAACTCCTCGGCCCCCAGCAAGGTCGCGATCACGACGTCCCGCCCGGTCTTCAGCTGCCCGTCGGTCTCGATCCGGACGCGGCCGCGGAGGTTGTTCATCACCAGCGTCTGCTGGGTTTCGGCCAGGCCCAGCTCCCACGGAATCCCGGCGTGCTTGATCGAGCTCCACGGCGAGGCGCCCGTGCCGCCGGAGTCTCCGCTGATCAGAATCTTGTCGGCGTGCGCCTTCGCCACGCCCGCGGCGACCGTCCCCACCCCGACCTCGGCCACCAGCTTGACCGAAACGGCGGCCTGCGGATTCACGTTTTTCAAATCGTAGATCAGCTGGGCGAGGTCTTCGATGGAATAGATGTCGTGATGGGGCGGCGGAGAAATCAGCTGAACCCCCGGCGTGGCGTAGCGCAGCCGCGCGATCGTCTCGTCCACCTTGTGGCCGGGAAGCTGGCCCCCTTCGCCCGGCTTCGCGCCCTGGGCCATCTTGATCTGCAACTCCCTCGCGTTCACCAGATAGAACGTCGTCACGCCGAAGCGCGCGGAGGCCACCTGCTTGATGGCGCTGTTCTTCGAATCGCCGTTCGGAAGCGGAACGAAGCGCTCGGGATCCTCGCCGCCTTCGCCCGTGTTGCTCTTGCCGCCGAGCCGGTTCATCGCGATCGCGAGGGTTTCGTGCGCCTCCTTGCCCAGCGCGCCGAACGACATCGCGCCGGTCGTGAAGCGCTTCACGATCTCCTTCGCCGGCTCCACCTCCTCCAGCGGAACGGGCGCGCCGGTCCGCAGATCGAGCAGCCCCCGAAGGGTCGAGCGCCGCCTTGACTCGTCGTCCACCAGCCGGCTGAATTCCTTGAAAGAGGCGTAACTGTTGTTCCGGGCGGCCCACTGGAGTTTGGAAATCGTTTCCGGATTCCAGTTGTGGCGTTCGCCCTGAATCCGGTAGTGATACTCGCCGCCGTAGTCCAGCTGCCGGATCGGCACGTTCTGATGGGCCGCCGTGTGTCGGCGCAGCACCTCCTCGGCCAGCGTCTCGATCCCGATCCCCCCGATCCGGGAGGCCGTCCCGGTGAAATACCGTTCGACGAGCTCGGCGCCCAGCCCGATCGCCTCGAAGATTTGGCCGCCGCAGTAGCTCTGGACGGTCGAGATCCCCATCTTGGAGAAGATCTTCAGCAAGCCCTTGTTGACGGCCTTGATGTATTTGGATTCGGCCGTCGGGGCGTCGATCGTCTCGGGCAAATAACCGTCGCGGACCATGTCGGTCAGGGTCTCGAAGGCCAGATAGGGATTGATGCTGCCGGCGCCGTAGCCGATCAGGCAGGCGAAGTGATGCACCTCACGCGCCTCGCCCGTTTCGACGATCAGGCCGACCTCGGTCCGGGAGCATTCCCGGACCAGATGATGATGGACGGCCGAAATCGCCAGGAGGCTCGGGACCGGCGCCCGTTCGGCGTCGACGCCGCGGTCGCTCAAGATGATGAAGTTGTATCCGGCGCGGATGGCCTCGGACGCCTGGCGGCAAAGCCGCTCTACGGCGTCGGCGAGTCCGCGGGGCCCCTCGGCCGCCGGGAACAGCATGCTCAGGGTCTGGCTCTTGAAATAGCCGTCCGCGATCGTCCGGATCTTTTCCAGGTCCGCGTTGGTCAGAATCGGCTGATTCACCTTGATGCGGCGGCAGGACTCGGGCGTCTCGCCCAGAAGGTTCGCCTTGGGACCGATGCTGGTCACGAGGGACATGACGAGCTGCTCGCGGATCGGATCGATCGGGGGATTGGTCACCTGCGCGAAGAGTTGCTTGAAGTATTTGAAGAGCAGCTGAGGCCGGTCCGAGAGCACGGCCAGCGGCGTGTCGGTGCCCATCGAACCGACGGGCTCCTCGCCGGTGATCGTCATCGGCATCATGATCATCTTCAAATCCTCGATGGTGTAGCCGAAGACCTGCTGCCGCTGCCGGAGCGTGACATGGTCCGGCTGCAGAACGTTCAGGGGCTCCGGAAGATCCTCGAGGTTGATCCGGTTGGCGGCGACCCACTGGAGGTACGGTTTGCGCGAGGCCATGTCGGCCTTGATCTCTTCGTCGTCGATGATCCGCCCCTGCGCCGTATCCACCAGAAACATCCGTCCCGGCTGCAGCCGGCCCTTGGTGCGAACCTCTTCGGGCGGGACCGGGAGCACGCCGGTTTCGGAGGCCATCACGACAAAATCGTCCTTGGTCACGACGTAACGCGCGGGACGAAGGCCGTTGCGATCGAGCGTCGCCCCGATCAGCTTCCCGTCGGTAAAACAGACCGCGGCCGGACCGTCCCAGGGCTCCTGCATTGCGGCGTGGTATTCATAGAAGCCGCGGCGCGCGAGATCCATGTTGGGATCGCCGGACCAGGCCTCCGGAATCAGCATCATCATGGCGTGGGGCAGCGACCGTCCGCCCATCACCAGGAACTCCAGGGCGTTGTCCAGGCAGGCCGAGTCGCTCTGGCCTTCGGAGATAATCGGATAGAGCTTTTTCAGATCGTCTCCGAACAAATCGGAGGACATCCGGCCCTCTCGGGCGTGCATCCAGTTGATGTTTCCCTTCAAGGTATTGATCTCGCCGTTGTGGCAGATATACCGGTAGGGGTGCGCGCGGCTCCAGGTCGGGAAGGTGTTGGTCGAAAAACGGGAATGGACCAGCGCCAACGCGCTCATCACGTTTTCATCCGCCAGGTCGGTATAAAAGAGCGGGATCTGGCTGGGCAAAAGGAGGCCCTTGTAAACGATGGTATTGGCGGAGAGGCTGGGAATATAAAATGTTTCCCGTCCCTCCAGAGCCGACCCGCGGACGGCGTTCTCGATCCGTTTCCGTATCACATACAGTTTTCGCTCAAACTCGGCCTCGGTTAAAATGTCCCTTGCGATGAAAAACTGACGGATATAAGGCAGGCTCTGCCGGGCCAGGTCGCCGATGTGCGCCTCCTTCACCGGCACATCGCGCCAGCCCAGAAGCCGTTGGCCCTCTTCATGGATGATTTTTTCGATCAGCTTTTCACAGGGCGCGCGCTGGGCGGGCACCGTCGGAAGGAAAACCATGCCGACGCCGTATTCCCCGGCCCCCGACAGTCGGATGCCCGCTTCCGCGCAGGCTCTTTTCAAAAATTCATGGGGAATCTGGAGCAGAATTCCAACGCCGTCTCCCGTGCAGGGATCGCAGCCGACGGCTCCACGATGGGCCAGATTCTCAAGGACCTGCAGCCCTTTTCGAACGATATCGTGCGATTTGCTGCCTTTGACATTAACAACAAATCCGATTCCGCAGGCCTCCTTTTCGAATTGAGGATCGTAGAGGCCCTGGCGCTCTGGAAGTCCGTTGAAATCCATCTACTTAAAATACTAAAAACCGCCCTCGGTGTCAATCATTTTTCCGGTAACTGCGGCGATATTTAAGACATTTCGGGGCGTGTTGAACGTTCGCGAGCCTGTTCTGGAAGAAGATGACCATTGGATCGTAGAACGGCACGTAGAGGCACTGAGGATTCGCCGGCCAGATCGCATAATATCCGGGCTCGACGATCACTTCCTGCTCCGGGGTCGAGACCAGGTTCCCCTGCGCATTGGCCATCGCCCGCAGGCGTTGGACGGATTCCATTACATCGGTGGATTGGTTCACGTAGGCTTGCCCCAAGGCGGTGGTCCAATCCATCTTGTCCGCCATCATGTCGAGGACCGCCGGATAATGCGCCACCGCTTTGACGCTGACGTCCCATGGCTGATCGTCGACGCCATCCTGTCCGTAGGCGCGCACATACCGCGCCGCTTCATCAATCTGATCCAGAAAAGTCGCGGCCGGGAGCATCTGGGCCAGCAGCGGATCGGGATAAAGCGCGATGGGCGCCAGCAGATTGTCCAACTGCTCCGGAGAGTAAGTCGCGTAAGACGACTCATCCTGGGCCAGGGCAACGGCGCCACGGAGTCCCGGGCTTTCCCCGCCCCCGAGCGGCGGCTCGCTTAATAAGCACAGCACGGCCGATACGATCAAAATATATCGCATGACCTCATCCTTGTCGTCCGGGATCGTTCGTCTTCTTTGAGTCGACCGAAATTATAGCATAACCGTCCGGGACCGGATCTACTCACGTATTTTATACGGCCCTGCGCGTTCACCGATAGAGAACGTCCTAAACGAGCCTGGCGGCTGTCGCTTCAATCAGGCGTCCTTGAACCCGACCGGATGCCGTGAACCAAACCGGACGGCGCTCCGGGAGCTTCTTTGTCGGCATCCGACCAACCGCCTCCAAGAGCGACAAAAAGCGCGACGGTGTCCTGCAACCGCTGGGCGTGCGCCTGGAGATAACCGATCTTCGCCTGATGGTACTGATCGTTTGCGACTAGAATTTGCAAATAGCTGGCGACGCCCGCCTGGTAATTGGCCTGCACCAACCGCAAGGCGTGCTCCGATGCATCGAGCGCTTGAGCCTGGGCCTGCACCGCTTCGGCGTCATGTTCCAAGGCCCGGAGGGTGTCGGCCACTTGAGCGAACGCGCTCAGGACGGATTGACGATAGTTGGCCAGAGACTGCTGGTACGCTTCCATGGCCGCTTTCCGCTCAAACCATAACGTCCAGCCATGGAACAGCGGGGCCGTAAGGTTCGCGCCCAGGCTCCAAAAGCCGCTCGTCGACTTGAAGAGATCGGGTGCCGAGGTGTTGTTCAATCCGTAACTGCCGTTCAACGTGAAGCTCGGGAACAACGCGGCCGTGGCCACGCCGATATCGGCGCTCGCGCTATGCAGCAGAGCCTCGGCCGCGAGGATATCGGGACGTTGATGGACCAACTCGGAGGGTAGGGTAATCGGCAGGTCGCCCGGAAGCGTGAGGTCGGCCAACTCGATCTGGATCGGATCCCATTCCGCGGGTACGCGACCGACCAGCGTGGCCAGCAAATGCTCCGCCTCGCTCCGCCTCTGCTCCAGCGGTGGGAGCGTTGCTTCCGTAGCCGCGAGCTGAGTTCGGAGGCTCAGAACATTCAAATAGGGCACCGTGCCCGCCTGCGCCTGTACTTCGGTAATCCTGACTTGTTCCTTCAGTAAACCGATGATCTCCTCGGTAGCCTTGATCTGGGTCGTGTAGGCCGCAAGAGCGATTACGGTATTCACAATATTTCCCGACAGGGAAAGGTATGTCGCCAGAACCGCATCGCGTTGAAAATCCACCTGGGCTTCCAGGCTCTCTACGGCGCGGCGATTACCGCCGAATACGTCGAGAGAATAGCCGACCGTAGCCGAGAGCGTGTAGAGATTAAAGAGGCTGGCCGGGGCACTGCTGCCAATGCGGGCCGGGGAGAACTTCTGGCGCTCAGCGCCCAAATTGCCGTCCACTTCCGGATAAAACACCCCATAACCGGCCAGCAGGTTGTTCTGGCTTTGGCGCAACCGAGCTTGTGCTGCATGAAGATCCGGATTTTCCGTGACCGCCTGGTTGATCAGGGCATCCAGTTTTGTCGAGTTAAGAAAGCGCCACCAATCCCCGGGCATCTTACCACCCGGTTCAAAGTGCTGGGCCTGACCGTCTGCTGAAATGCTTGCGGTCGGCTCTGTGCCATGGGTGTAGCGGTCGACGGGCGGCGGCTTGGGACGAACAAAGTCCGGTCCCAGGGCACATCCCATCGCCGACAGCAGGCCGACCGTGCACAGACAGATCCTTCCGACCTTTCTTCGTGTTTTGGCCGCCGGGGCGCCCGCCGCTCTACAGGCCTTCCGAAGTCCTTCGTTCCGTTTCATTTCTCTCCGATGTACACGTCCACCAACTGACCGGGATATACATGAATATCCTTGGGGCGCTGAAACCTGAAGATCACCGGCAAGACGCGCACGTCAACCCTTTCCGTCCGCTGATTCGATAGCTCAATTTTGGGGGATACGTAAGGCTGTACCCGGACAAATTCCAGAGGAATGCTGGTATCGGTGCCTCGAATGAACATCCGCGCGCTCATTTGAGAGGCTTGGGGCAGTCTATGGATGAGGATCTCGTCGATATAACATCGGATGCCGATATACTCTTCCGAACTGCCCATGACGATGACGGGGCTAAATCCCTGCGTGTAGGTCTCGTAGGCACCCTGCGAGGAGATGTAGCCGCCCACCGCGGCCGCGATGGATAAAATCACCCCATCGGCCGGGGCGGTGAGGGTGTACTTCGCCAAGAGAGCGTTTGAGGCCGTGTAGGCTTTGGACAACGCATTCGCCTGCTTCTCCTGGCTTTGGACATCGTAACTCCAGGCGCCGGCTTTGGTGAGTTCATACTGCCTCTCGACGACTTCGAGATTGGCCTTGGCGACATTGACGGTATTCTCCGCGTTGTCCAAGGTATCCTTGCTCACGGACTGCGGGTCCAGTTCAAACGACCTCAATTGCTTGGCCAACTGGTCCTGCGCACTTTTCAGGTTTGCGCGGGCCAACTCTACCTGGGCCGTGGCCACTTCCAAGGTTTCTTTTCTTGGCTGGGCCCTGAGTTCTTCCAGCAAGGAGAGGGCCGCCTCGGCTTGAGACTTCTGCTGCTCGGCCGTAGCCCTTTGAACCGAATCATCGATTTTCAGCAGAGGGGTTCCCTTGTTCACGATATCTCCTTCGGCCACCAGAATTTGTGTGACCCTCCCGGAGACTTCAGGGTACAGGTTGATATTTTCTCCGGTGGATTGGTAGCTTTCGATGATGCCATTGACATAGATGCCTTTTTCGTAGGGATTCGTGGCGGGGTTGAACACGGGAGGCAGCGGCTTTTTTTGAATGCCGTACACATAGGCGCTGATCAACCCCGCGATGATCCCCAGGACCGAGAGGAAAAAGACCACCCTATTTCTCACCGGGACCTCCCTTGATGACCCCCGCAATCTTTCCGTCTTCCATCTTTAAAATTCGATCCGAATACTCGTAGATCCGATCATCATGGGTCACAATGATAATCGACCTTCGTTCGTTCAGGACATTCCGCTTGATGAAATCGACAATTTTTCTTCCCGTATCCCCGTCCAAAGATGCGGTCGGTTCGTCAAACACCAGAATATCCGGACGGCCGGCAATCGCTCTTGCAATCGCCACCCGTTGCTGCTCACCGCCGCTCAGCTTGACCGGAGGAAGATGCGCCCGTTCCTTGAGGCCCACGATTTCCAAACATTCGGCCGCCAGCTTGATCGCTTCATTCCAGTCCTGTTTTTTTAAAATCAGGGGAATGGCCACATTTTCAACGGTGGTCAGTCTTGGAAACAGATGATAATCCTGAAACACGAAACCAATCGTATTGAGCCTGAAATCCGCAATCTGCTCGCTGGTCAGGTTCCAGATCTCCTTCTCCTCCACCACGACGGATCCCGAATTCGGTTTCAGAATTCCAGAAATCATACTCAACAATGTGGTTTTGCCGCTTCCCGACGGCCCGACGATGTACAGCATCTCCCCGAAGTAGGCTTCAAAGCTGGCTTCCCTCACCGCAATAGTTCTGGCCGCTCCCTCTCCAAACCATTTGACCAGCTGGTCCGCTTTCACCGCCAAATTAGCCAAGTTATCCCCGGAAGATATCAAAGGGTTCGATCTTAAGGACTTTGCGAATTCCAATATAGCTTGAAGCGGCGATAATGATGAGGACCATGATCAGCGCGAGACCAAGGTTTCCGTACCGGATCGTCGCCGCATAATCCGGCAATCTCAGCTTGGCAATGGCGATTAATAGAGCGCACAGGCCGACCCCCAGACCATATCCGGTCAAACCCGTAAAAGCCGCTTGAAACAGGATCATGTAAATGAGTTCGTGTTCTTTAGCCCCGATCGCCTTGAGTGCGCCGAATTTCTCAAGATTCTCCAGGATAAACGTATAAAAGGTCTGGCCGGAAATCGACAGCCCCACGATGAAGCTGATGATCGTCATAATGAATAAATTTGTTCCTAAACCTGTCTGGAATATATAAAACCTGCTTATTTTTTGAACAAATTCTTCCTTCGTCAGGGCCCGGTAGCCAAGTTGTTCCACCTGTTTTTCAATGTAGGGTATGACTTCATTGCTCTTCGGCTCGACCATAATGTAGGAGATCGTAAATCTTGTAGAGGGAATGTACTGGAGCGCTCTGTTAAAGGTCGTGTATAGAGTTGGGACCCCAAACAACCCGCTTACAGGCACTGTGGCAATCCCGACGACAACGCCCAGGTGGTCGTTTAATTCAAATTCCGAACCGATCTTGGGATTTTCGAGCTTGCCGAACTCCGCATCCTTAACAACGATAAATGAGTTTTCTGCAAAGATGTCCTCGATATGTCCTTCCAGAAGCTCCGGCCGGCCGTACAGAGTGGCGTCGTCCAACCCGATCACGCTAACCGATTGATAGAGACCGCTTCGGAGCTTCAACAGGGCCCCTCCGGAATATAATGGCACGGCATAATTGACTCCGTTAATACTGCGAACATAATCCAGCACATAATCCGGAATCGGGATGGTATTGGCCACCGTATTGACCGCCGGATCCATCACCCAGATTTTGGCTCCGATATTGGTGACGGTGGCGGACGACCGGGACAGGATTCCGGAAAACAGAGAGGTCATCTGAACCATCAAGAACGCGGCAAACGCGATCCCGACGATCAGCGCTGAAAATTTCGCCCGGTCGTTGACCAACAATTTATATGCGATTTTTAGGATCCCTATCACGGATCCTCTCGCAGGACACTGACATCCAACGCGTCACTCCCTGGGCTCCCAGATTTTCTTTAAAGCGTCCAAAGGTACAAATGGGAACTGGATCATAAAAAAACCACTCTTTAGCAAGTACGCTAAATCAGACGCGATTGTCAAGAGAAGAGAATCAAATTCTCAATGCGTGGGAGAATAAGTCTGTCTAGGATGAACGGTGAACTTCCGACCGATCCTTGATAAAAAAAGGCGGCTGCCCTATAATGACTCAAATCATCTATAATATAGGAGCAAGGAGACTTTCATGGCCAAGGAACTGAGCGAGCACGGATACGATCGGGAAGAAGAATATTTCTACAAAAAAAACAAAGAACTCCTGGACAAGATGCGCGCCGAGCTGGATGCCAAGCGGGCCGAGCAGGAGGCCAAGGGCGCGCAGAATCCGCACTGGATGAAATGCCCCAAATGCGGCCAGGACATGGAAGAGGTTCCTCTGGCCGGGATCAAGGCGGACCAATGCACGAACTGCATGGGGATCTATTTCGACAAAGGAGAGTTGGAACTTCTCCTGGGTTCGCAGGAGCCCAAAGGATTTCTGGGCGGCCTGAAACGGCTATTTAAAAGATGAGACTGCCGATCGGCGAAAAGGGCCCCGATTTTTCCCTGCCCGGAGTGGACGGCAAGACCTACACCTTGCAAAGCTTCTCGGGCAAACCCGTCCTGGCGGTGATGTTCACCTGCAATCACTGTCCCTACGTCCAGGCCTACGAAGACCGTCTGATCGCGATCCAGGAAGACTATGCCGACCGCGGCGCGCAACTGGTGGCGATCAACGCCAACGAAACAAAAAATTATCCGGAAGACAACTTCCCCAAAATGGTCGAACGGGCCAAAACCAAAGGCTACAACTTTCCTTACCTAAGAGACGAAGACCAGTCCGTCGCCGAAGCCTACGGCGCCCATTACACGCCCGAGATCTTTGTCCTGGATCGGGAACGTCGGCTCCGTTACACCGGCCGGATCGACGACAACTGGCAGAACCCGAAGGCGGCCAAATCCCGAGACCTTCGCGACGCCATGGAGGCCCTGCTCGACGGGCGCGCCGTTTCCCAACCGGAGACGCACGCGTTCGGATGCACCATTAAGTGGGCTAAACCGTAGCAGGCAAGACCCTCCGGAGAGCCAAATGAAAGAGGGCGACCGTTTTCAACGGGCGTTTGAGGATGCCGCCATCGGCATGGCCCTCCTGGCCGTGGAGCCGCTCGGCCGATACATCGAGGTCAATCCGACCTTCTGCCGAATGACCGGTTACACGCGGGAAGAACTGCTCGCCCGAAATTTCCAAAGCATCACGGCCTCTCAAGACATCGACAGGAACGTCGAGCAGTTGCAACCGCTCTTGCGGGGAAGCATCCCCTCCATCCAACTGGAAAAACGGTACGTCCGCAAAGACGGAGGTTTGTTTTGGGTCCGCTTGAACGTTTCCCTCGTCCGAGACGACCGGGCCCAACCCTTGTACTTCATTGTCCAAGTCGAAGACATCGACGACCACAAACAGACGGAAGAGGCGTTGCGCGACTCCGGTCAACTCAATGAACAAATCATTCGGAGCGCCCGCGAAGGCATTGTTGTTCATGATCGCGAGCTGCGATACCGGGCCTGGAATCCCTACATGGAGGAGATGACCGGCCTGCGGTCGGAGTGGGTGTTGGGAAAACATCCCCTCGAGCTGGTTTCCATTCAGCGAGAGCACGGAAGACACATCCTGACCGAAGAAAACGTAAAAGAAATCCTGGACGGCCTGACCCGGGCCATGGCCGGCGAAACCGTCACGCGGCGGGACCTCGCGGTGATGTTAAAACAGGCCGGGCAAACAACGTGGAACTCGGTCCGATACGATCCGCTTAAAAACGCGCAGGGCGAGATCACGGGTGTGATCGTCACGGCGAGGGACATCACGGAGCGCAAGCGGGCGGAAGAGGCCTTGCGGGAGTCGGGTCAATTCAACCAGCAAGTGGTCGCCAATGTCCGAGAGGGCATCATCGTTTATGATCGCGATTTGCGGTATTTGGTTTGGAATCCGTTCATGGAGGAGCTGACCGGCTTGCGGGCCGAGAAGGTTCTGGGGAAACGGCCGAGGGATTTATTGTCGATTTACCAAGAGGAGCACGGCAAGCTTCTGATGGAAAAAGAGACCGTGGAAGCCATCGAGGCCAGCATCCAACGGGCGATGGCCGGGGAGACTTTTTCGTATCTGGATATCCCGTTTTTGATCAAGCCGTACGGCGAGACGGGCTGGACCTCGGTGCGGTACGGTCCGTTCCGCAACGCCCAGGGCGATATCGTCGGCGTCATCGCAACGGTGAGGGACATCACCGAGCAGAAACACCTGGAGGAACAGCTGCGCCATGCCCAAAAACTGGAAGCGGTCGGCCAATTGGCCGGAGGGGTCGCGCACGAATTCAACAACATGCTGACGGCCATCATGGGGAATCTCGACCTGGCGATCGATCAAATACCCGCGGCATCGGATCAGCGGTCCATCCTGACCGCGGCGTTGCAGGCGGCCCGCCGGGCCGCGTCGCTGACGCAACAGTTGCTCACCTTCAGTCACCGGAGTCCCATGGACCTTCAACCCCAGGACCTCGGCGCCATAGCCAACGACGTCGCGCACCTCCTGCGCCAAACCTTTGATCGACGGATCGAGGTCACGGTCCACGCCGCCGGAGACCTCTGGACGGTTCTCGCGGATGCCGGGCAGATGCACCAAGTGATCATGAACCTCTGCGTCAACGCACGGGATTCCCTGGTCGACTGCATAAACGGAGCGGTTCGGGAACCCGTTCCGGCCGGCTGGGCCCCCCGCATCGTCATTGCGGCGGAAAACGTCCGGATCGATGACGCCTACTGCAAGCTGCACCTCGACGCCCGGCCCGGAGAATACCTTCGCTTCTCGGTCAACGACAACGGCTACGGCATCGAAGAAACGATCAGCCATCGCATTTTCGAACCGTTCTTCACCACCAAAGAAGTCGGACGGGGCACGGGACTCGGCCTGGCCACGGTTTACGGAATCATGAAGCAGCATCAAGGCTGGATCGATCTGTCCAGCGCCAAATTTAAGGGTACGACCTTCAAGCTCTATCTCCCCCGCACCCACCGGACGGCGGGCCCGACGCCCCCGAAGGCCGCGCGGGGAGAAGAGCCCGCGCGCGGGACCGAAACCATCCTGTTCGTCGACGATGAAGCCCCCATTCGCCGCCTGGGCCAGACGATCCTGGAGCATCACGGATATACCGTGCTGCTGGCCAAAGACGGCGAGGAAGCGATCGAAGTTTTCAAGCGGGAACACGGCCGGATCAACCTGGTCGTGCTGGACTTGACGATGCCCCGCATGTCGGGACATGAGGTTCTCAGACAGCTTCTTCACCTGGACCCGGCCATGCGCTTCCTGATCTCAAGCGGCCATCAAACGCCGGGGACCTCGACCGAACTCCAGAATCTCGGGATGATCGATCTCGTCCCCAAACCCTACAGCCCAGACGAACTCGCGCACAGCGTGAGAAAGCTCCTGGACGCCGCCCTCCCTCCGAGAGAAGTTCGGTAGAGACAACCCTCTTGATCATCCCGTTCGACGCCTGTATAATGAACCTCGCTCTTCTGCGAATACCGAACGAACAACGTGAGCGGGACGGGGAGGCGGATCAGATGCAAGATGCAGGAGGATGGATGCCGGTGAAAAATCGCTTCATCACCCGCATCCTTCATCCGGGACGAAGCCCCCGTAGTCGGGCGGCGACGCGATCCCCTACAAAATAGATCGGAGGAACGAATGGCCGAAGTGAAGTGCGTGCATTGCGGACTGACCCGCGAGGGAATAACGGGATACGCCTACGGAGGACAGCTCGAAGCCGAGATCAAGTCGAAGATCTGCGGCGTCTGCTGGCAGGAATGGAAAGGCATGTCGATCAAGATCATCAACGAATACCGCCTGGACCTCAACGATCCTCACGCCAACAAGATCCTCATGGATCAAATGCGGGGCTTTTTGAACATGCCCAGCGCGGAAGGCCAGCCCAAATAACCCGTCCATGGAAGCCTAGCCGTACCGGTCTTCCGTCCAGGGATCGGCGCCGTTGGAATATCCCCGCACCTCCCAGAAACCCGGACGGTCTTCCGCAAGGAAGGCCATCGCCTTGATCCATTTCGCGCTTTTCCAGGCATAGCGTTTCGGGATGACCATGCGCGCCGGCCCGCCGTGCTCGATAGACAAGGGCTGTCCGTTCCAGCGATGGGCGATCAGGACGTCGTCGTCGTTCAATACCGACAACGGAACGTTGGTGGAATAGCCGTCGTGCGAGGTGAAGAGCACATGCTTCGCCCCGGGCTTCGGCCGGACCACGTCGAGGAGATGCTTGAAGGACACCCCTTCCCAGCGATTGTCGAAGGTGCTCCAGGTCGTCACGCAATGAAAGTCCGTCAAAAGCGCGACCTGCGGCTGGGCCATGAAGTCCTGCCAATCCCATGTCACCGGATTCTCGACCAAGCCCTGGACATCGAGCGACCATTTTTCAAGCGGCACCTCGGGCTGGAGGCCGAGGTCCAGGACCGGGAAGCCCTTCGCCAAATGCTGACCGGGGGGCAGCCGGGGCTTCTCCCTGGATTGTGCGTCGGGGTTTTGCCGCACCGAAACCCCTTCTTCCCGGCCCTGCCCGTCCGGCAGGCGGGCCTGCGGCGTGAGTCCCCGCTTCTCGCGCGCCCATTCTTCTTTTTTCTGAATCAGTTTATCTTTGGGATCGCTCATCGCGTTTCATTCTAACATCAGCCATGCTCCTGTTCAAGATTGCTTCATCCCGCAAGTTGACATATCGTCGCCGAACCCTTTATATTAGTTAATTTGAACGACAATTCTATGCGGTGGGTGGCGCAGGCGGGCGCCCCATCCGACCGCAACGCAAAAGCCAAGGGCTCTTTTGTGGGGTTCCCCTTATCAATTATCGGAGCATGCCAAGTGAGGACGGATGGGGCTGCCGAAGGACAGGACCCGCCAATGGAGCAGGATTAAACACGAATGATATCCATTCAACAGATTTCAAAACGCTTCGGCGGACGCGTGCTTTTTAAAGACGCGTCGCTCCGGATCGGGATTGATGACCGCGTGGCGCTGGTCGGGCCGAACGGAGCCGGGAAAACGACGCTGATCGAGATGATCGCCGGCCGGGTCTCGCCCGACAGCGGAACGATCGCGATCAACAAAAAGGCCGTGATCGGCTACCTGACGCAGGAGTTGGAGGCCCACCGGGGCAAAACCGTTCTGGAAGAAGTCCTGTCCGGCGGCGCCGACGTCTCCTCCATCGAACATCATCTGCGTCTTTTGGAAGAGGAGATCGCGACGGCCTCTCCCGAAGCGGCCGAGGAGCTGCTCCGGCACTACGGGGAACTCCAGTCAAAGTACGAGCATCTGGGCGGGTATTCGCTCGAGGCCCGCGCCCGGGAGATCCTGTTCGGACTCGGTTTCAAGGAAAAGCAGCTTTCACGCCCGATGGAGGAGCTCTCCGGAGGCTGGCGGATGCGGGCCGCCCTCGCGCGACTGCTCCTATCCGGACCGGACCTTCTGCTCTTGGATGAACCGACCAACCATCTCGATCTGGAGTCGGTCATCTGGCTGGAAGGGTTCCTGGCCGACTACGCCGGCGCGATCCTGCTGATCTCCCACGACCGGAATTTCATGAACCGGCTCGCGACCCGCGTGGTGGAAGTCGACCGGCAGCAGTTGATCTCGTATGCAGGCAATTACGACCAGTTTGTCGCGGCCAAGGCCCAGGCGCAGGAAATTCTCGATGCGACCGCCAAGAACCAGCAGAAAAAGATCGACCAGACCCAGGCCTTCATCGATCGTTTCCGGTACCAGGCCACGAAGGCCCGGCAGGTCCAGAGCCGGATCAAGATGCTGGACAAGATGGACAAGGTCGATACGGCCCCGGAGCAGAAACGCGTCCGGTTCTCGTTTCCCGATCCGCCCCGGAGCGGAGAATCGGTCATCCGCTTGATCGACCTCGACAAATCGTACGACGGGAACCCGATCTACCGCGGGTTGAACGTCGAACTGCGCCGCGGCGAGCGGATCGCCCTGGTCGGCCCGAACGGGGCGGGGAAATCCACCCTGCTCAAGCTCCTGGCCGGCGTTCTTCCCTTCGAAAAAGGCGAGCGCCGCCTGGGCCACAACGTCACCCTGGCTTACTACGCGCAGCATCAACTCGAACTTTTAAACCCGAAAAACACCGTCCTGGATGAAATCACCGGGGCCGCGCCGCTGGAAGAGCAGTCGTTTCTCCGCGCGATCCTCGGACGCTTCCTGTTTTCCGGCGACGACGCGAAGAAGAAAGTGGCCGTCCTCTCGGGCGGGGAGAAAAGCCGCCTGGCCCTGGCCAAGATGCTGATCCGCCCGGCCAATCTTCTCCTGATGGATGAGCCGACCAACCATCTGGATATTCCTTCCCGGGACGTTCTGGAAGAGGCCCTCGGCGGTTATTCTGGGACGATCGGGTTCATCACGCACGACCGGCATTTCATCCGGTCCGTGGCCAACAAAATCATCGAGGTCCGGAACGGAGAGGTCACCTCCTACGGCGGGGACTACGATTACTATCTCTATAAGAAGAAGGCCGCGGCGGAAGGCCCGTTCCCGCCTTCCGCCGGAGGCGCACCGGCGGCGACCGCAGCGGTCCAAACGACCAAGGCGCGGAAGACCAAGGAGCAGAAACGGGCCGAGGCGGAAGCGAGAAATCGGTTGTACCGGGAGAAAAATCCGGTCAAGGAACGGCTGTCCCGGATCGAGTCGGAAATCGACGAGGCCGAGACGGTCTTCAAAAATCTCACGGCCTCGCTGGCCGATCCGGAATTATACCAGGATAAGAAACGGTTTTTTGAAACGGTGGACGCCCACGCGCGGGCGCAACGGCGGGTCGAAGAATTGACGGCCGAGTGGGAACAATTATCGGCCGCAACGGCCGAATCAACATCATAACCTTCTAAACAACGCCACCAGATCGCTGAAGCCGGACGCTTTCAGACGCCCTTCCGCCATCAGCCGGACGGCCTCTTCCTTCGCCTTCGCCCGTCCCGCGCCCTTCGATTGTGGTCTCTCGTGCTCGGCCGCGATCCGGAGCGCCGCGTTAAAATCCTTCTCCAGCTTGTCCTTCACGATCGAATTTTTTTCGAGCCGCGGCAGGAGCGAAGCCCAAATCTGCCGGAGCTGCTCGGCAAACTGTTCCGGCGTGAACTGCTCCACCGCCTTTTCCCCGGCCGCCGGCTGGAGCGACTTCCATAACAAGGTATAGAACCGCGTGAGCTCTGCGGCCAGTTCGAGAAATATCCGGTCTTTGGAAGAATCGTTCAATGGTCCAGACATGAATTTCTAACAGACGGTCTCGATGGCCTCGACAATGGCGCGGGCGGTCAGGCCGTACCGCTCAAGCAACTGGGCCGGCGTCCCGGACTCGGCGTAGGTGTTCTTCAGGCCGACGAACTCCATCGGAACGGGGTGGTTTTGAACAACCACCTGGGCGACCCGGCTGCCCAGACCGCCGTCGGTCAGGTGCTCTTCCGCCGTGACGATGGCTCCGGTCTCCCGGGCGGCGGCCACGATCGCCTCTTCATCGAGCGGTTTGACGGTGTGCATATCGATCACGCGGACATCGATCCCCTTGGCGACGCACTGTTCAGCCGCCTCCAGCGCTTCCCAGACCAGCATCCCGATCGCGATGACGGTGACATCCCTGCCCGGACGGAGGAGTTTGGCGCGGCCGATCTCAAACGGCTCCCCCGGCGCATAGATCAAAGGGACGGCCGGACGGCCGGTCCGGATGAAAACCGGGCCCGGATGCTCCGCCGCCCGTTTCACGAGCGCGCGCGTGGCCACCTCATCCGCCGGGACGAGAACCGTGAATTTGGGAAGGGAGCAGGCCAGCGCGAGGTCCTCCACGGCCATCTGCGAAGCGCCGTCCTGGCCCAGGCTGATCCCGCTGTGCGACCCGCACAATTTCACGTTCAGGTGAGGGTTCGCGACCGACATCCTTAACTGGTCGTAGGTCTTGCACATGAGAAAGGCCGAGAAGCTGGAGGCGAACGGAATTTTTCCGCAGGCGGCGAATCCGGAGGCCGCCGAAACCAGGTTCGCCTCGGCGATGCCGAAATTAAAAAACCGCTCCGGAAATTCCTTGCCGAACGCCCGGCTCTTGGTCGAGCCGGAGACGTCGCCGTCCAGAACCACGACGTCGGGATTTTCCTTTCCGAGCTCGGCCAGCGCCGCCCCATAGGCGTCCCGCGTCGCCAGACCCATTTTCTTCTCGCGCATGGTTACAAGAACCTCCTTATGATGATCCGCAAAGGATGCTTTTTCCTGAAACGCGGCTCTGATCATAATCGCGCGCGGCCGGGATGTCAAGTCGTTCGCGCGGGGGGCGCCGGGCCGGTTGACAAAGTCCTTCGGGCTACACTACAATAGCCGCGTTTGTACCGGCATGGATCCAACGCACGATCACACCCATCCTCTCGCCTTATAGGAGCATCCGGAGGTCACCCATGGCTCAACCAACCATTGAATCGGTGTTGAAAGAGCACCGTGTATTCAAACCCCGAGCCGCCTTCAGCCGCTGGGCCCATATTAAAAGTCTGAAGGAATACAAAAAGCTCGCCCAGTCGGCCGAATCCAAACCGGAGGCTTTTTGGGCCCGGATCGCGGCCGAACTCCATTGGTTTAAGAAATGGAAGAAGGTCCTTCGGTGGGAGCCTCCCTTCGCCCGGTGGTTCGTGGGGGGAAAGATCAACATCGCCTACAACTGCATCGACCGTCACCTTCAGACCTGGCGACGCAACAAGGCCGCGATCATCTGGGAAGGCGAGCCCGGCGACACCCGGGTCCTGACCTTCCAGGAACTCCACCGGGAGGTCTCAAAGTTCTCCAACGTGCTCAAGCAGCTGGGCGTTCGGAGCGGCGATCGCGTCGCGATCTACATGCCGATGGTTCCGGAGCTCCCGGTCGCGATGCTGGCCTGCGCCCGCATCGGAGCCACCCACAGCATCATCTTCGGCGGATTCTCGGCCGAGGCCTTGAAAGACCGGATCAACGACGCCCAGGCCAAGCTCCTCGTCACGGCGGACGGAAGCTACCGCAAGGGCGCGATCGTCCCCCTGAAAGAGAACGTGGACAAGGCCCTGACGCAGACCCCCACCATCGAGAAGGTCGTGGTGGTCCGCCGCGTCGGAATGAACATCCCGATGGAGCCGAACCGCGACCACTGGTGGCATGAGATGATGAAAGAAGCGTCGGCCGTCTGCGAGGCCGAGCCGCTGGATTCCGAACATCCCCTGTTTATTCTTTACACCAGCGGGACAACCGGCAAACCGAAGGGGGTCGTGCATTCCACCGGCGGGTACCTGGTTCAAACGTACATCAGCAGCAAATGGGTCTTCGACCTGAAAGACGAGGACACCTACTGGTGCACGGCCGACATCGGCTGGGTCACCGGCCACAGCTACATCGTCTACGGGATCCTGGCCAACGGCGTGACCTCGGTCATGTTCGAAGGGGCCCTGACCCATCCGGGTCCCGACCGGGTCTGGGAAATGATCGAAAAATACCGCGTGAATGTTTTCTACACGGCCCCGACCGCGATCCGGGCCCTCATGAAGCTCGGGAACCAATGGCCCGAGAAGCACGATTTGAGCAGCCTCCGACTGCTGGGCACCGTCGGAGAGCCGATCAACCCCGAGGCCTGGATATGGTACAACACCGTTGTCGGAAAAGGCCGCTGCCCCATCGTGGACACCTGGTGGCAGACCGAAACGGGGGCCATTTTGATCACGCCGTTGCCCGGCGCGATCCCGACGAAGCCCGGATCGGCCACCCTGCCCTTCCCCGGCATCGCGGTGGACGTCGTCAACAAGGACGGCACGCCGGCCGGCCCGGACCAAGGGGGGTATCTGGTGATCAAGAAGCCGTGGCCGTCCATGCTCCGGACGATCTACGGCGATCCGGAGCGGTACAAATCCCAGTACTGGAGCTTCATCGAGGGCTGCTACTTTTCCGGCGACGGCGCCCGGCGCGACAAGGACGGCTATTTCTGGGTCATGGGTCGCGTGGACGACGTGATCAACGTCGCGGGTCATCGGCTGGGCACCATGGAGATCGAGAGCGCGCTGGTCAGTCATCCGACCGTGGCCGAGGCGGCCGTGGTCGGCAAACCGGACGATCTGAAGGGAACGGCCGTGTCGGCGTTCGTGACATTGAAAACCGGAAACGCCCCTTCGGAATCGTTGAAAGAGGATCTCCGCAACCACGTCGTGAAAGAAATCGGAGCCATCGCCCGGCCGGACGAGATCCGGTTCGCCGACAGTCTTCCCAAAACGCGCAGCGGCAAGATCATGCGCCGGCTGCTCCGGGACATCGCATCGGGAAAAACAACCGTCGGGGATACCACAACGCTGGAAGATTATTCCGTCCTGACCAAACTGATGAAGGAAGAGGAGTAGGCAAGTGGCCGCCGCGGCCGGGCGCGAGGGGGCGGCTAATCCGTTTCTCGATCTACGATTTACGTCGTCTGGCGGTGCCTTTTAGTGAATCGAGCATGGCAAACCGCACCTAAGGGAAATCGGAACCCTCGAAAGCTCAACGGAGGGGGCGACGCGAGCCCCTAACATCCAATGAAAGCGGTCGTTTTTCACGAGCACGGCGGTCCCGAAAAATTGGTCTACCAGGAGGTCCCGACCCCGTCGCCCGGAGAGGACGACGTCCTGATCCGGGTCAAGGCCTGCTCGATCAATCACGTGGACATCTGGGTCCGTCAAGGCATCCCGGCCTACCGGACCGCGTTGCCGCACATCTCGGGCTGCGACGTCTCCGGCATCGTGGAAGCGATCGGACGGAACGTCACCGGGGTCAGCCCGGGCGAAAAAGTGTTTGTGGCTCCGGGGCTGAGCTGTTTCCGATGCGCCTACTGTCTTTCGGGACAGGACAACATGTGCATCGCGTACAAAATCGTCGGCGCCCATACCAACGGGGGCTACGCCGAGTACCTCAACGTTCCCGCGATCAATGTGATCACGATGCCCGGCACCCTCGGTTTCGAGGACGCCGCCTCCTTCCCGCTGGCCTTTCAAACCGCCTGGCATATGCTGATCACGCGGGCGGAGCTCAAGGCCGGACAGGAGGTGCTGGTGCTGGCGGCCGGAAGCGGGATCGGCATCGCGGCGATCCAGATCGCGAAACTGGCCGGGGCCTGGGTGATCGCCGCGGCCGGCCGGGACGACAAGCTGGAAAAGGCCAAGGTTCTCGGGGCGGACGAGGTGATCAATTACCGACGGGAGGACTTCTCGAATAAGATCCGCGAATTCACCGGGGGAAAAGGCGTCGACGTCGTTTTCGAACACGTCGGCCCGGAGACCTGGGAAAAGAGCCTCACCTCGCTGGCGAAAAACGGGAAGCTCGTGACCTGCGGCGCCACCTCCGGACCGGAGGCCAAGACGGATCTTCGATACATCTTCTCGCGGCAGCTCTCGATCATCGGCTCGATGATGGGGACGCGAAGCGATCTCCTGGAGGTGACCAAGCTGGTCGAGATCGGAAAGCTCAAGCCGGTGATCGATTCGGTCTTTCCCCTGAGCGAGGCGCGCAAGGCGCAGGAACGGATGCTGGACCGGAACAACTTCGGGAAGCTGATCCTCGTTCCCTAGCCGACGGCCGAACCCCTCCCTCCTCCTCTTCCCTTGCGATGTCCGATCGGATCGAGTATAATGCGGCCCATCCTTGATCCCAGACGGAGGCGGAGCGCGTCATGTCCTTGGCCCATTTAATGAATCGAGAGATGAAAACGATTTCCAACACTACGACGATCCAGGAAGCGGCGCGGATCATGGGGGTCCAGAAAATCGGCTCGCTGTTCGTGGAAAAAGACGGCCACTTGGCGGGAATTCTGACCGAGACGGACATCGTCCGCAAGGCCGCGGCCAAGGGACTCGATCTCAAGAAAGAGACGGTGGATTCCATCAGCAGCAAACCGATCATCTCGATCGAGATCGTCCGGTCGCCCCAGGATGCGTTCGATCTCATGGGCGAGTTGAGGGTGAGACATCTGGGGGTCACCGAGCGCGGGAAGATCGTCGGAGTCATGTCGGTCCGCGACCTGCTGGTCCATTTCAAGAAACAAAGCGAGCCGCGCATGGGGATCGACTAATAGGACGTTATTCTTCCCCCGATCGCAGCGCCGTCCGTTCGCGCTTTTTGGCCGCGTGATGCCGCTTGTTCGCCAGCATCTTTTCCTTCGCGCGGCGCGAGCGTTTCCTTTTCTGCCGCCGGATTTTCTCGATCCGTTGCCGCTCCGCGCTGAGCGCGCCCAGCCGCTCCCCTTCGATCCGGTTGAGCAACAATCGCCTCGCCAGAAACCGGTTCAATCCCTGCGATCGCGCCTCCTGGCATTTGACCGTGACTCCGGTCGGACGATGGAGCAGCACGACGGCGGTCGAGGTCTTGTTGACGTTCTGTCCCCCCGGACCGGATGAACGCACGAACGACTCGTCCAGGTCCTCTTCCCGGACGCCGAGCCGGTGCATCCGTTCGACCAATTGTTTATGCTTGGGGGCTGAAACGGGAAAGATCGGCATGACCTTCTAACGCCGACGCCTTCGATCGGGGCGGGCGGATCATAACCCGTCGGGGGTTATTTCTTTCTGGCCGTCCCGGCCTTCGCGTCCTTGTCTAAACCCTTTGTCGAAGCCATGAGGCGTTTGACGTTGTTGACGGAGAAGCTCTTGCTGCCCTTGCGTTGGATGATCTCATGAATAATTCCGGTCTCGGGGGCCGGTTTCGTGAAGATCTGGGTCAACTCCTCGCTGTCCAAAACATCCTTCGTGGTGAATTGTACCCCTTTTTTCTTCATATCGGCCACTTCTTTTTTAATATCCTCCACGGCATAGGCGATATGATGCAGCGCGTTGCCGTGCTGCTTCACCCACTCCCGGACCACGCCGCCCTCCCCCACGCCCTCGCTGATGAAGACCGAAATTCCCTGGCCGTCTTTCGCCTTGAGCGCCGCGCAGCGGGCCTGGGTGTTGTCGTCGAAGTCGATGAAGAAACGGTCCGTCACTTCGAAATCCATGACCTCGGTGTAAAACGTCAAGGCCTTCTCCAGATCCGCGACGCGGAACGCGATGTGATCGATATGTTTGCCCGCCATCGTCTTACTCCTTCGTTGTGCGGTCTTTCTTACGATACGCCATCTTCTCTTTCACCGTCATTCCCCGCCGGTGCAATTCCTTCACAAACGGCCCGGCCGGAACGGCCGTCTCCAGCGGCACGACCCCTTTCTCCCGGATCTCTCCGCGGGCCAGCATCGCGGCGACAATCCCCGTTGAAAAGCCGGTTGTTCGTTCCATGGCCGAGAACCCGGTGGCGGGATCATGGAATTCGAGCATCTCCAGAACAACCTCGGCCGGCTTTCGGTTTTTCTTCCCCCGGCAGACCACGCGAAGGACGACCAGATCCCGATCCTCCGGAAACGCGATTCGATCCTTGACCACTTCGATGAACAGATCCCTGGGAACGATCGGCGTTCCCTTGACCACCACGGACCTTCGATCCAGCAGCCCCAGATCGCGGAGCAGCTTGATCTTCTCATAATGACCCGGGTACCGGACCGTCTTGTAGCCGTAGGATTTCAGCCGCCCCTCGAAGGTCCACGGACAGGTCGACGTGGCCCCGGCCGTTACGAACGCTTCGCAAGGCCCCAACGGCTTCGGCAACCGGATCTCCTCCAATCCGGTGAAGCTTTCGATTTCGGTCACCTTTCCGTTTAGGAGGACATAGGCCCTCCCGAAATAGTTGTTGAGCATTCCCTCCAAATTGAAAACAAGCCGGTAACCGAGGGGCGGTTTCGGGATTTGTGGAAGCCCGCCGCATCGAATCTCGACCGAACCGGTTTCATCCAGCCGTTCCATCCCGTAGACCGCGAGGATATTGTTCATCCCGGGCGCCAGGCCGCAGTCCGGGACGATCGAAACGCCCGCCGCTTTCCCTTCGCCCGACAGCCGGCGCATCTCCTGGACCGCCGCGATGTCGCCTCCGAGATCGCACATGGATACGGCCGCGTCGATCGCGGCCCGGGCGATCGGAGGGTTATAATAGTAAGGCACCGCGCTCACCACGACGGCCGCACGGCGCAAGACATGGACCAATTCGTCATGATTCTGGACCCGGACCGCCCCGGCTTCAAGCCGCGCGGTGTTGGAGGAAGGCAGCAAGCGGCGGAGGCGTTCGACCGATTTTACGGCCAAGGCCTCGTTCGCATCGGCCAGAACGATCCGCTCCGCGTCGCCGAACAGGGCGAGGTCATAGGCGCAGGCCGTTCCCTGCCGCCCCGCGCCGAGGATAACATAGCGATAACCCACTCTCCACCTCCATCGATACTATTAAGTTTAGAAGGCATTGGAACAAACGTCAAGGTGCCGCGTGAACGGGCGATTTCAAGACTCTTTTGCGGTCGGGCCAAACCGAGTGCAAGTCCGGGATTTAAAGAGAGGCCTTCGGGATGATCAGCGATTCACTTCGCGGATGAGATGGCCCAGTTCGGGCAGGATCAGTTTTTCCATGGCCAGGCGGACGGCCGCTTCGGACCCGGGGATCGAGATCAGGACCCTTCCCCGATAGGTTCCCGCGACCGCGCGACTCATCATGGCGGCCGAACCGATCTCGTGATAACTCAAAGAACGGAACAGCTCGCCGAAACCGTCCAGTCGTTTCTCCAGCAATCCCGCCACCGCCTCATAGGTGCCGTCCCGTTTCGAAATGCCGGTGCCGCCGCTTAGGATCACGGCTTGAACCTCCGGGCGATTCGCGAGGACCGCCAGAAGTTTTTGAACCTCGGCCGGATCGTCCTTGACCCAATGCGAGGACGCGACGCGATGCCCCCGATCCGCAAGAAGCTTCCGGATCAACGCGCCGCCCGTGTCCGTCTCGGACGTGCGCGTATCGCTCACCGTCACGACGGCGCAACTCACGACGGAGGGCGCCCGGGCTTTATGCTCATCGTGCCCCATCGGAATCCTAAACGTCCCGGATTGGATCAGGAAACGGCTAAGGTCCCCAGACCGCGTCGGGAAGGAGCAGCCGCTTCACGGGTTGCCCTTTGATGACATGCTGCTCCAGGATCTCGGCGACGTCGTTGGGCGTGACCTTCTGGTACCAGACGCCGTCCGGATAGACCACGACGGTCGGCCCGAAGGCGCAGGGGCCCATGCAGGACGATTCCGTGACGATCAGCTTGAAGACCAGATTCAACCGCGCCGTCTCCATCATGAAGCGCATGAAGACTTCCTTCGATCCGTTCCCGCTGCAGGAACCGCGGGGATGATCCGGCGGCCGGGACTGGGTGCAGACCAGAATGTGATGTGTCGGTTTCGGCATGATCGCTCCTCTTCAGGTTAGGGCCACCTTGATCTGGCCGTCCTCGATCTTGACCGAATACGTCCTGACGTTCCTGGACGGATTCGTGGTGCAGACGCCCGTTTTAACATTGTACTTCCAGCTGTGCCAGGGACAGATCACGGTATCCCCCTCCAGCATCCCTTCCCCCAAGGGCCCCCCTTGGTGGACGCACATATTGTCGATCGCGTAAAAATTCCCGTTCAGATTAAAAAGGGCCACCTCGTTCCCGTCGACCTCCACCACGCGGCCTTCACCGGGGGATAGATCCGCGGTCTTGGCCACGGCCACGTACTCGCTCATCGCGCGTTACCCTCCTTTACAGACGAATTCCACAGTATCCGGAACGATCGAGGCGGACAGCCCGCATCGCCCGCGGAATAAATGAGTTGTATTTTATAAGAATGCCGTGGGCTGTTCAATCAAAAAATAGGGGGCCGTCCTTTCGAAGGGCCGCGGCGGCCGGGCGCAGCCTCTTGATTTTTTGCGAAAAAGTCTTATAATAAAGCGGAACGAATCTTATTGGTTACGGTCGTTATAAAAACACGATGGAAATGACGCTACTGCTAAATACGACCTACGAGCCGCTGCGGGTGGTGCATTGGAAGCGGGCCATTACGCTGATGTGGCAGGAAAAGGTGGAGGTCCTTGAGGTTTACGAGAAGGAGATCCACGCCGTCTCGATCACGATCAAGCTCCCCTCCGTCATCCGTCTGCTGAAGCTGATCCGCGTAAAGGACAGCCACCACGCCGTGAAGTTTTCCCGCGCCAATATCTTCGCGAGAGACAAGCACCGCTGCCAGTATTGCGGCCAGAAATTCCGAACCGAGGAGTTGACCTTCGACCATGTGATCCCGATCTCGCGCGGCGGCAAAAAGGCCTGGGAAAATATCGTCACGGCCTGCCTGGTCTGCAACAACCGCAAGAGCGGCCGCACGCCGGACGAGGCCTCCATGCGCTTGATCAAACAACCCGTCAAACCCAAATGGAGCCCCACCTTTACGATCACGATCGGACTCAAGACCTTCCCCGAAAGCTGGCGGGATTATCTCTACTGGAACGTCGAACTGGACCTCGACCGGATGGAGATCGATCCCTCCGCGTAACATCCCGCATCCTCGAAGCGCCCAACCCTCCATGTCGTCCGGTTCCTGTCGCAAGGGAAAGCCGGTGTGTTATAATAGTGTTTCCTACAAGGAGAAGAGACGATGGTTTTGCTGGAGTTCAGCATGTCCCCTCTGGGGAAAGGAGAGAGCGTCGGGAAATATGTCGCCCGCTCTTTGGACATCATCGACCGGTCCGGCATCGAGTACCGGCTCAATCCGATGGGGACGGTGATCGAAGGAGACTGGGATCGGGTGTTCGGCGTCGTGAAACGGTGCTTCGAAACCATGAGAAAGGACTGCAACCGGATCTCCGTCAGCATCAAGGTCGATTACCGGAAGGGCCAGCGCGGAAGGCTGAGCAGCAAGACGGCCAGCGTCGAAAGGCGATTGAAACGAAAATTAAAAACGTAGGATAGCGGCCGCGACGCGAGACCCTGCTGAATTGGCCCGGCGAGCACTTTATGGATCCGAACAGTCGCGCATCGAGCCGCAGTTCCGGCAGATCCATTTGCAATGGATCGAGATCAGCGGGTACCCGCACCGATCGCAGCGTGGAGAAGACGTTTCATCCGAAGGAGGGCCGTCCCTGTTTTGGGGAGCTTCCATGATTGTAAGTATACCGTCCGTGCCGATCCAGAAGCAAGGAGACAAACCGCATCGGGGTGGGAGCCATGACAGAAGAACGGGAGGACGAACGGAAACAGGCGGTCGAGCTTTTTAAAAAAGCCTACGGGCTCCAGATGAACGGGGCGCTTGAAGAGGCCTGCGATTTTTACAAAAAGTCCATCGCAATCTACCCGACGGCCGAAGCCCACACGTTCCTGGGCTGGACCTACAGTTTCATGGGACGGTATGATGACGCCATCCAGGAATGTCACAAAGCCATCGAGATCGATCCGGATTTCGGAAACCCCTATAACGACATCGGGGCCTACCTGATCGAGAAAGGGCAACTCGATGATGCGGTTCCCTGGCTTGAAAAGGCGACGAAGGCGCTCCGCTACGAAAGTTACTGTTTTCCTCATCATAATCTCGGGCGCGTCTGGGAAAAGAAGGGGGAATGGTATCGGGCGATGGAAGAATACCAGAAGGCCTTGAAGGCCAACCCGGATTACGTCCTGGCCGCGAAGGCCTTGGGCCGGATCAAAGGAATGCTGAACTGAATAGGTTGTCTGCCATGCCGAACCCAAGCGTCCTCCTCGCGATCACCGATCTTTTTTTCCTATCCAAAATCAGAACGGCCCTGGAAACCCAGGGCTGCGCCGTCCGGGTCGCCGCGCAGTCGCAACGGATCATTAAAGAGGCGCTTGACCAAAAGCCGTCCCTGATCATTTTGGACCTTTCCCTGTCGACCGTGGATCCCGTGCAACTTATCCAAGAACTACGGCGGATTCCCGAGCTGAATCACCTTCCGGTTCTGGGCTACACGAACCACACGCAGGTCCCGAACTGGGAAGAAAAAATAAAAGACAATAAAACAAAAGTGGTACCAAATTCATATATATCGTCAAATATAAACAG
>DATIYJ010000064.1 GCA_035517655.1 Nitrospiria bacterium
TGGTTGCGGGGAGAGGATTTGAACCTCTGACCTTCGGGTTATGAGCCCGACGAGCTACCGGACTGCTCCACCCCGCAACGGCATCATAACAACTTGGACCGACACTGTCAAGGCTTGATTTCGCCGTCGCATCATGATAGAAAACGATCATGGCGGTTCTTCCGATACATGAATATCCGGACGCGGTCTTGAAGGCAAGGGCGAAGCCCGTGACCGAGTTCAACGATGACCTGCAAAAGCTGATCGACGACATGTTCGAGACGATGTATGCCGCGCCGGGGTTGGGCCTGGCCGCGCCGCAGATCGGACGGTCGCTGCGGCTGTTCGTTTACGACCTGAAAGAAGGGGAAGATCAACCGCGGCACAGCGGCGTTCTCATCAACCCGGAGTTTATTTCGAAGTCGGGAACCCAGACGGGGGAGGAAGGCTGTCTGAGCGTTTCGGAATATCGGACCCAGGTGACGCGGGCCAATAAGGTCGCCGTCAAGGGGATCGATCGAAACAGAAGGGAAATCACCGTGGAAGGCGAAGGACTCATGGCCCGTCTGCTTCAGCACGAGATGGATCATCTGGACGGGGCACTGTTTGTCGACCGAATCAGCAGCCTCAAACGCCAAATGTACCTCAAGCGCCTGAAGAAGCGCCTGAAGGCCGAATCGAGATAAATGCGATTGATCTTTATGGGAACCCCGGAATTTGCCCTGCCCAGCCTAAACGCGCTGCATCAGTCCGGCCATGCCGTTCTGGCCGTTGTCTGTCAACCGGATCGGCCGAAAGGACGCGGAGGACGCCTCACGCCTCCTCCCGCCAAGGTCATGGCCGAGCGGTTCGGCCAGCCGGTCCTCCAACCCGCGAAGATGAAAGATCCCGCTTTCCATGACGCCCTCCGCGCCTTCGGGCCGGAGATCATCACCGTGGTGGCCTTTGGCCGGATCCTTCCTCCGGAAATCCTCGATCTGCCGCCGCGGGGCTGCATCAATCTTCACGCGTCCCTTCTGCCGAAATACCGTGGCGCGGCCCCGATCCAGTGGGCCATCATCAACGGCGAGCAGGAAACCGGTGTGACGACAATCCGGATGGATCCCGGAATGGATACGGGGGACATCCTTCTTCAGGAACGGGTGCCGATTTTGCCGGAGGATACGGCCGGAACCCTGTCGGCTCGGTTGGCCGAACGAGGGGCCGACCTGATGCTTCAAACCCTGAAAGGCATCGAGTCCGGGGAAATTCTTTCCGTTCCGCAGGATCATGCCCAAGCCACGCTTGCGCCGATCCTGGAAAAAGAAGCGGGCGAAATCGACTGGACCCAGCCGGCCGTCCATATTCTCAACCGGATTCGCGGGCTTGCTCCCTGGCCCGGCGCCTACACCTTTTATCAGGACGAGCGATGGAACATCTGGAAGGCCGATCTGGGGGATCAGGCGGCGGACGGAATACCCGGGACGATTCTCAAAGCGGGCCGAGCGGGGATTTCGGTCGCGACCGGTCAAGGTCTTCTTGAAATTCTGGAGCTTCAGCCGGCGAATCGACGGCGGATGGGCGTTCGGGAGTTTTTGGCCGGACATTCGGTTGATCCCGGCGTCGTGCTCGGGGGGTAAACTTGCATCAAGGTTTCGAACTCAGGTACAATGGTCGTGTGTTTATCCAATGCTGAAGGAGGTTTGCTAAGAACATGAACAAGCTGAAGACAACTTTTTTCCTGGCGTTGCTCGCGGGTTTGTTTGTTGTCGTGGGCTCGCTGATCGGCGGCCGGTCCGGCGCGACGATCGCGTTTGCGATCGCGCTGGTCATGAATGCCGGCGCCTACTGGTTTTCGGATAAAATCGTGTTGAGGATGTACGGCGCCAAGGAAGTTTCGGAGGCCGAGGCTCCGGTCCTGCATCGGCTGGTCCGGAATCTGGCCACGCGCGCGCAGTTGCCGATGCCGAAGGTCTACATCATCGAGAGTGATACGCCCAATGCCTTTGCCACGGGGCGTGATCCCCGGCATGCGGCGGTCGCCGCCACGACCGGGATCCTTCGGATCCTGTCGGAAGAGGAGCTGACGGGTGTGATGGCCCATGAATTGTCCCATGTGACCCATCGGGACATCTTGATCAGCACGGTGGCGGCCACGATTGCCGGGGCGATTTCCTACCTGGCTCAGATGCTCCAGTGGACCATGATCTTCGGCGGGGGAGATCGCGAAGAGCGGAATCCGCTTGGTTTTGTAGCCGAGATCGCCGTGATGATTCTGGCCCCGATTGCGGCGACCCTGATCCATCTGGCCGTCTCCCGATCGCGTGAATATGACGCCGACCTGGGCGGAGCGCAGCTCTGCGGCCATCCCCTGTGGCTGGCCGAAGCGTTGAAAAAACTGCATCTGGGCGTTCAGCGAATCCCGATGCAAGCCAATCCGTCGACGGCCCATCTGTTCATCGTCAACCCCTTAACGGGGAAAGGCGTCGTGTCGCTCTTTTCAACCCATCCGCCGATCGAGGATCGAATCGCTCGCCTTGAAGTCATGGCCGGAATCCGGCGGGCGGCATAAGGGACTATCATCAAACCCGATGCGCGGCGAGTCGCCTGGGATGTTCTCTGTCACGTAGAGTCGGCCAAGCGGGCGGACCCTATTCTGGAACGGGCTCTGAGCGCGACCGGTTTAAACCCTCTTGACCGGGCCTTCATCACCGAATTGGTCTACGGCGTACTGCGACAGCGCGGCTATTTGGACTGGGTGATCGGCCGGTTTGCGCAGTCCCGCCGCCGACAATCCGCTAAACTGAAAAATCTCTTGCGGTTGGGGAGCTACCAGATTTTGTTTCTGGACCGCGTCCCGGCCTCGGCGGCCGTGAATGAAACCGTCGGGTTGGCCAAAACCTTGGGCGGTAAAGCGGTCGCCGGGTTCGTCAATGCCGTTTTACGGGCCATGACGCGGTCCGAAACGATTCCATTGCCGGATCCGGCGGACGATCCGGTCCTTCACATTTCCGTCAAATATTCCCATCCCGAATGGCTTGTCAAGCGCTGGCTTAAAAGGCTGGGGCCGGAGCAAACCGTCGCGCTTTGCGTCTTGAACAATGAAATTCCTCCGGTGACCGTGCGCGTCAATTCGCTTCAAATTTCCCGCGAGGCATTGACGGCCGAGTTGAAAGACGAAGGAATCGATGTGACGCCCTGCCGGGTTTCGTCGTCCGGCTTGATGCTCCGAAGCGTAACCGATTTGAAGCGATGGGCGGCCTATGAACGGGGCGATTTCTACATCCAGGACGAAGCGGCGCAGCTCGTCGGGTTTGCCGTCGATCCAAAACCCGGAGAGCGCATCCTGGACAGCTGCGCCGCGCCGGGAGGAAAGACCACGCACCTGGCCGAGTTGATGAGCGATCGAGGCAAAATCACGGCCGCCGACGCCGATCCGAAACGGTTGGAACGGGTCGGTCAAAATGCTTCGCGGCTAGGGCTTACTTCGATCCGCACGATCGCGGCCGATGCGGCTAGAAACCTTGAGGCGCTCGGAACAATCCTCTACGACCGGATTCTTGTGGATGCCCCGTGCAGCGGACTGGGAATCCTTCGCCGGAACCCCGATGCCAAGTGGTATAAAAACGAGACGGTGATCGGAAAGATGGCTGCGCTCCAATTGAAGATCCTGAATAACGTGGCGCCGCTCTTGAAACCCGGAGGGGTGTTGGTGTACAGTACCTGCACGACCGAACCGGAAGAAAATGAGAACGTGATCGGCGCGTTTCTTTCCGGGCGCCGTGAATTTCGAATCGAATCGCTGCGGGCGGTCTGGTCCGACGCCCCGGACATCGTGACGGCGGAGGGGTATCTGAATACTTTATTGAATCCCTACGGCATGGATCACTTCTTTGCCGCGAAACTGATCAAACAGGCGAAAGGAGAATAAGATGACGACGCCGGCCGGGTCCAAGAAGATCGCTCCGTCGATTCTCTCGGCGGACTTTGCCCATTTGGCGGAGGAGATCGCCAAAGTCACCGAGGCCGGCGCCGATATGATCCATGTGGACGTGATGGACGGCCATTTTGTTCCGAACTTCACGATCGGTCCGCCGATCGTGAAGGCCATCCGCAGGGCGACCCGGCTTCCGCTCGACGTCCATCTGATGATGACGAATCCGGAGGATTTCATTCAGGACTTTATCAAGGCGGGAAGCAACTATATCACGGTTCATGTCGAGACCTGCCCCCATCTCCATCGGACGATTCAGTCGATCAAGGAAGAGGGGGTGAAGGCGGGCGTGACCTTGAATCCCGCGACGCCGCTTTCGAGCGTCGAGGAGATTCTGGGCGACGTGGACCTCCTTTTGATCATGTCGGTCAACCCCGGTTTCGGCGGCCAGAGCTTTATTCCGTCCGCGCTGGAAAAGCTGCGCGCGGCCCGAAGGATGATCGATCAACACGGGGCGAAGGCCGAACTCGAAATCGACGGCGGCATCAAGGTCGAAAACGTTGCGACCATCGCCCAGGCCGGCGCGGACATCTTTGTCTCCGGTTCGGCCATCTTTCACAGCAAGGATTACAAAGATACGATTCAAAAGATGCGGGCGGCGATCGGGTCTTAGGCTGCATCGGTGTTTTATACAAGAGGTTCTTCGGTGGAGTGGAGAAGACCTGCCGTCTTGCCCAAGGTCGGATATGTTTTTATTGTCTTTCTTATTTCAAGCCTTTCGGTCGCTTGCGGATTCGGCGGGAAAGCGGACAACAGCAGTAGCGGAAGCGGCGGCAAGAGCGTCTGGACCACGAAGACCTCAATGCCCACTCCGCGGACGGGTCTGGCGGTCGGGGTCGTGAACGGCATCCTCTATGCCGTCGGAGGCGACGTCGAAACCAACACGGGAGTGCTTGATCTGCCAACCGTGGAGGCCTACGATCCGGTGACGGACAAGTGGACTCCGAAGGCTCCCATGCCCACCCCGCGGTCGGGTCTGGCCGTTGGCGTCGTCAGCGGCATTCTCTATGCCATCGGAGGCGACAACGGCTCTACCACTGTTGAGGCCTATGACCGTGTGAAGGATTCTTGGACCACGAAAACTCCGATGCCCACCGCGCGGTACGGCCTGGGGGTTGGCATGGTGAATGGCCTTATTTACGCTGTGGGAGGCGTCATCGCGCCCGGCAAACCGGGTACGGTCGATGTTTACGATCCCGAAAAGGACATGTGGGCCACGACGACCGGCTTGATGCCGACTGAACGGATGTTGCTCGGCGTCGGCGTGGTGAACGGCATCCTTGATGCCGTCGGAGGAAGCCCCGACGGTTCGACGAATCTTCCGACGGTCGAGGCCTACGATCCGGCGTCCGGCTGGTCCACGGAAACGCCGATGCCCACCGCGCGGGGCGGTTTGGCCGTTGGCGTCATTAACGGGATTCTTTATGCCGTGGGCGGCCAATTGCCGGATATTTCCGTCGGCAGCTCAGTGGCAAAAACTCTCGAGGCCTTTGATCCGGCAACCAATAAATGGACCGCCAAGGCCCCGATGCCGACCGGACGGACATTGCTGGCCGCCGGGGTGGTGAACGGGGTCCTGTACGCCGTCGGGGGCGACGATGCGGGGACGGTCGAAGCCTTCATACCCTGATTTCGGTCCGGTAAAGGTCATGGCCGAGGTGACGATTTATCATAATCCGCGTTGCGGGACGTCCCGGAAGACGCTGGAACTCATCCGAAAGAAAGGGATTGAACCGGACGTCGTCGAATATCTCAAAACGCCGCCGACCGAGAAAGAGCTGGACCGGATCTTGACGCTCCTGAAGATGGAGCCGCGGGAATTGATCCGAACGAAAGAGACGGAGTATAAAAAGTTCAAGCTCGATCAACCGAAACTTTCCCGCACCGACCTGATCGCCGCGATGGTCAAGCATCCGATCTTGATCCAGCGACCGATCGTCCTGTCCAAAGGCCGCGCCGCCCTCGGTCGGCCCCCCGAAAACGTCGAGAAAATTCTTTAGTTCCCAGCTCATCCCCGCCGTCACGGTTGAGTACAGGATCGATTATAATTATCACATGAAGTTATTCCTCCTCATTTTCTGCGTTCTATGGATCCTGGTACCGGATCCAATTTCCCAGGCGGAGCCGCCCGCGGAGGGAAGCGGGCCTTTTCCCACCCGGAACTACAGTCCCATCCAGCTCCTCTTTCTTTCTCTTCCCGTTGAAAAGGCGGCCACGGTTCCTCGCGGTTCGTCCGAATTGAGCTTGGGGGCCGCGGAAAGTAACACGATCCTGGTCAAAGCGAATCCCAACGTCGATGTTCTTATGAAATTTGAAACCGTCCGTTCGGCGCTGCAAATCAAGCATGGTTTCACCGATCGTTTCGAGGCGGGTATCGAGGTTCCGTTTTATTACAGAAACGGCGGTTTTCTGGATCCATTTATTATACGCATAGAAAAAGCCTTCCGCAGTTTAAATCTGAATCGCCATCTGTTTAACGACGGCTCCTTTGGAGGTTTTATGATCAAGCGGGACGGGGAAATAATTCTATCCGGCGGCGACCGTCAATCCGGACTGGGGGATGTGTCTTTGAACGGCAAATATACGGTTCTTCAAGAGGGCCCCGTACAACCGGCCATGGCACTGCGCGGAGCCGTTAAATTCCCTACCGGGGATTTCGATCGGGCGTTCGGATCGGGGAAGACGGATGTCGGCGCTGGACTTGTGCTCCAGAAGAGCATGGGCCGTCGGTGGGTCTTTTATTTGAATCAAAGTGTCGTCGACCCCGGCGGCCGTTTCGGGACGACCGATTTAACCTTGCATCCGATTTATTCCGCTGCTTTGGCGGCGGAGTTTTTGTTCGCGCCTTCATTGTCCATCGTGGGGCAATTTGATTATTACACGACCCCTTTCCGCCACGCGGGAGATCGTCTGTTGGATCAAGGAGTCGCGGAGGCCGTTCTGGGATTCAATTATCGATTCAAGCCCCGACTCCTCTGGCAACTGTACGGAATCGAAAACTTCGCGGACCCCGGAGGAGCCTCGGCGGATTTTACGCTGGGCACCAATATCACGTGTCAGTTTTAGCGGGATCGACCGGCATTTGAGCCGTTCATCCCCCCACTCTTGCCTTGACAAAATCTCCTCCCGTCGGTATTGTAAAGGCCGACCGTTTTCCGTCACGGGGTTTCATGTCGTCAGAGATCGCACAGCTTTTATCCGGTTTGCATCCGCTCGAGCGTAATGTGCTCCGGACGCTTAAAATGCGTCCGACGTTGTGGGATCATGAGTTGATGCAGGAGACCGGTCTGGATGAATCGCGCCTTTCCATGGCGCTGGGATGGCTGATGATAAAAGATCTTGTGAAAATTGAGGAGGAAAGAGCGACGCCCTTCGTATCCGTTACGGAACTCGGCAGAAAATATGCGGAGCACGGAGTACCGGAGAAGCGGATACTCGATCGATTGAAAGCAGGTGAGAAAATCACCGTCAAAGATCTTCCCCAACTTGAAAGCATGGACTCCTCTGAAGTCAGCACCGCTATCGGAAACCTGAGAAACAGGGACCATGAAGTTGTTCGGATGGGACCCGGCGGGGTTTTAGAGTCGAAGAACGCATCCCTGCCGGTTATGGTTGAATCGGTGCTGCCGGGCCTTTTGAGGCGGCTATCTTTAGCCGCAGACGCGGTGGATGAATCGGGACTTTCGGTTGAAGAGAAGCATCTTCTCGATGATGTTCTTGAAAAAACTTGGAAGACGCGAGGCGTGATCAAGCGACACGAGAAGAAATCAAAACGGATCTCGCTTACCGATATAGGCCGAGATTTGGCGCTTCAACTGACGCAGGAAACCGCGCTAGCGGAGGAAATCGCCCAACTGACGCCGGAGCTGCTCAAAGACGGGGCGTGGAAGGGAAAATCTTTCCGTAAATACAGTATCGGCCTCCGTCCCTCCCGAACAGCCGCGGGACGGAAGCATCCCTACCGGGAGTTTCTCGACGGCGTCAAGGCCAAGCTGGTATCGATGGGCTTCCAGGAAATGCGCGGGCCGCTGGTCGAATCCGAATTTTGGAACAGCGACGCGCTCTTCATGCCGCAGTTTCACCCGGCGCGGGATATTCATGACGTCTATTTCGTGGACCATCCCAAAACGGTTGCGACTCTGCCCGAACCGTATGCGGCGCAGGTCGCCAAAACGCACGAGTCGGGCTGGAAAACCGGCTCGCGCGGATGGCGCTACTCGTTTGATATCGGGCGGGCGAGGCGGCTTGTTCTGCGGAGCCAGGGCACGGCGGTCTCGGCCCGAACCTTGGCGGCGGCTCCGCGGATTCCCGGAAAATATTTCTCGATCGCACGATGCTTTCGTTACGACCTGGTCGACGCGACCCATGCCCCCGATTTTTTTCAGGTCGAAGGGATCGCGCTGGGCGATCAGATCACCTTCCGGACGCTTCTGGGCCTCTTAAAATTGTTCGCGACCGAGATGGCCCGTGCCGCGGAGGTCAAATACCTGCCGGCCTATTTTCCGTACACCGAGCCGTCGGTCGAAATGCATGTCCGTCATCCGAGTCTCGGCTGGATGGAGCTGGGCGGGGCGGGGCTGTTCCGTCCGGAGGTGACCTTCCCGTTGGGTGTCAAGGTTCCCGTGATCGCCTGGGGGTTGGGATTGGACCGGATGGCGATGGTCGCGCTCGGCATCGGCGACATTCGGGATCTTTTCTCGAGCGACCTCGATCTGATCCGAACCAAGCGGGCGAAGCCGTAACCCATGCCGACGATCCAGGTCAAAATGAAGGATCTTGAGACTCTCCTGGGCCGGCCCATCACACGGTCGGAGTTGACCGACCGGCTGCCGTTGGTGAAGGGCGAGATCAAAGAGCACGACGAGTCCACCGGCGAGTTGAAGCTCGAATTGAACGACACGAACCGGCCGGACCTGTGGTGCGTCGAGGGAATCGCCCGGCAGATCAGAACGCATCGCCTGAGGAAGGCCGTTCCATACCCCTTCTACAAGGGGAAACGGAAAGCGGCGGCCGTCATCGAGGTGGCGCCATCCTTGAAAGCCATCCGCCCGCACATCGGCGCCTGCGTCGCGCGCGGGTTGTCCATCGATGAAGAGACCTTGGTGCAACTGATCCAGACGCAGGAGAAGCTGAGCGAGAGCTTCGGTCGAAAGCGGCAACTGGTTTCGATCGGGCTCTATCGCCTGGCCGAGATCGGTTTTCCCGTGTTCTACAAAACGGTCGAACCGGACGGCGTCCGATTCGTTCCCCTCGGGTTCGATCTCCCGATGACGCCGGCCGAGATTTTAAAAAAGCATCCCAAGGGTCTGGCGTACGCGGGCATTTTGTCCGGAACCACGGCCTATCCTCTGCTGGTCGATCGGGAGAACAAGGTTCTTTCATTCCCGCCGATCATCAACAGCCGCGCCGTCGGTGAGGTGCGGGCGGGGGATCGCGATCTGTTCGTCGAGGCGACCGGGACCGATCATCGTATGGTGATGCTCGCCGTGAATATTCTGGCGGCGAACCTTGCCGATCGGGGCGCCGAGATCGACCCGGTCGAGGTCCGTTATCCGTACGCCACCGACCTGGGTCGAAGGATTGCCATGCCGTCCGTTTTGTCCAGGCCGATGAGCGTGGAGTTGGATCAATTTAGTTCGGCCCTGGGTCAAACGGTCACGATCCCGAACGCAATGTCGGTCCTGAAGGCGTACGGGTACGATGTTAAAGTCCGCGGGCGGCGCCTCACGGTCTCCGTTCCGGCCTATCGGGACGATCTGCTTCATCCGGTGGACGTGGTGGAGGATTTTGCCATCAGCCGCGGGTATGAAAGTTTTGAGCCCGAGATGCCGTCCGAATTCACCGTGGGAGGGCTCTCGGCGATCGAGCAGTTTTCGGATCGGGCACGGGAATCCATGATCGGGATGGGATTCCAGGAAGTGATCTCAAACATCCTGACGAATCAGGAGGAATCGGTCGATCGGATGAACCTTTCCGGCAGGAAGGTCGGTCTGGTCTCGGTTGAGAACGTGATGTCCCAGACCTACTCGGCGCTGCGGAATGGGATCATCCCGTCTCTGCTGAGGGTGGAAGCCGCCAGCTCGAAAAGTTTTTACCCTCATCGGATTTTTGAGGCGGGTGAGACGGCCGTCGTGGACGCAAAAGCGCCGGAGGGAACGCAAACCCTTTTGAAGTTGGCCGCCCTCATCGCCCATCCGGCGGCCAACTTCTCGGAACTGCATTCCTTTCTGGATCTGTTGATGTACTATCTGGGCGCGAGCTATCGATTGGAACCGGTTTCCCATCCTTCCTTCATCGAGGGTCGAGTCGGGAAGATCGTGATCGAAGGCCGCGACCTTGGCCTCATCGGCGAACTTCACCCACAGGTCCTTGAGAACTGGCAGATCGCCATGCCCGGGACGGTTTTCGAATTGGCCCTGGACGCTCTCGCCGAATCGTTGCAGAAATAGATGCTTCCAAACAATAAAGCGATAGCTTCCCCACATTCCTTCCCATCATTGCCGAGCGATTCAAGACCTGAACGCAGTCGAGGAGACCGATCATGACAACGATACTTCATGGAAACTCGTTGAACCAACCGATCGTCGATGTTCGCCGTGACCGCGAACGATTTCATACCCGGGCCGGCTGGCTGGATTCCTATCACAGTTTCAGTTTCAGCCATCATTACGATCCGGCCAATACGCATCATGGGCTGTTGCGGGTCAGCAACGACGACGTCATCAAGGCCGGGACCGGGTTTTCGACCCATCCCCATCAGGATATGGAGATCGTAACGTGGGTGCTCGATGGAGAACTGGAGCACAAGGACTCGGTTGGAAACAAGGGCATTATCTATCCGGGGCTGGCGCAGCGGATGAGCGCCGGAACCGGCATCTGGCATTCGGAGATGAATCCGAGAGGGGACCGCGACGTCCGTCTGGTCCAGATGTGGGTCCTTCCGGATACGGAAAGCGCGGACCCCGGCTACGAGCAGCTCGACATCAATTCCCAGCTCAAGCAGGGTGGGCTGGTTCCCATCGCTTCGGGTCGCGGGCATCAGGCCGCGATCTCGATCCGTCAGCGCGGCGCCGTGTTATGGGGCGGGCGTCTTCGTCCGGGAGAATCGGCGCGGATCCCGGAGTCGCGCTTTGTCCATCTTTATGTGGCCAAGGGCGCCGTGGAATTGGAAGAGGCTGGCTCTCTCGCGGCCGGGGACGCCGTCCGGCTCACCGCAGCCGGCGCGCGGCGGATGACGGCTGATCCGACCACCGGCGCGGAAGTGCTTTTATGGGAGATGGAATGATGGTCAAGAACGGCTTGAGGGACTAGGCCGCCGCCGCGGCCAACTTGGCTTTGGCTGTTTCCGCGATTTTTGCGAACCCCTGGGGATCGGTCACGGCCAGATCGGCCAGGACTTTCCGATCCAGGCCGATTCCCGCTTTCTTCAATCCGGCCATAAACTTCGAGTACGAAAGACCGTGACCGGACACGGCGGCGTTAATCCGCACGATCCAAAGCCGCCGAAAATCCCGTTTCCGTTGCCGTCGGTCGCGGTAAGCGTATTGCCGGCCTTTGTCCACCAGCTCCGTTGCGGTTCGGAAAAGCCGATGCTTGCCGCCCCAAAATCCCTTGGCCAGTTTCAACCGGCCCTTGCGGCGTGTTCTTGTTTTGGGACCTCCTTTTGCGCGTGGCATACCTTCACTCCTTCCTGTGCATAGTTTAGTTCAGGCGTATGGCAACAGGCGTTTGATCGACTGTTGATCCGCCTTCGAAACCAGTCCCGTGGACTTGAGGTGTCTCTTACGGGACCGAGTTTTGTGGGTTAATAAATGGCGCTTTCCGGTCTGCCTATGTTTAATCTTGCCGGTTCCGGTCCGCTTGAACCGTTTGGCCACTCCTTTGTGTGATTTTAGCTTCGGCATTTGTTTAGCACGTCCTTTCAACGAACATCACGCGGTTTGGGGTTTGGGCGACAGGATCAAGATCATGTTTCGCCCTTCCAGTCGAGGTTGCTGTTCGATGATTCCGATGTCGTTCACGGCCTCGATCACCTTGCCCAGGGTCATTTTTCCGGCATCCAGGTAAGCCATTTCTCTCCCGCGGAACATCATGGTGACCTTGACTTTATCGCTGGCCTGTAAGAATTCACGAACATGACGAATTTTAAAATCCAGGTCGTGTTTGTCCGTATGCGGTCTCAATTTGATCTCTTTCACATGCGTTGTCTTCTGATGTTGCTTCATCGCATGGAGTTTTTTGTTCTGTTCGTATTTGAATTTTCCGTAATCCATAATACGACAGACGGGCGGCTGAGACGTCGGCGCCACTTCCACCAAATCATAGCCCAGCTCCGCGGCCTTCGTAATGGCCTCTCGCGTCGGCAGGACCCCGAGCTGTTCTCCGTCGACTCCGATGACACGGACTTCTCGGACACGGATTTCGTTGTTGACACGCTGTTTGACCGCGATAGGGGACTCCTCCTTTCTTTACGGTGGTCCGACTTCGATCACGAAATCGGGTCCTGAGTTATCACGATGCCCTTTGATCGACTTCACCCTTCAGCCGATCGATGAAGGCGTTGACGTCCACCTCGCCGAGATTGTCTCCGCTGCGTTTGCGCACCGAAAGCTTTCCGCTTTGGGCCTCGCGGGCTCCGAGAATGACCATGTAAGGGACTTTTGCCATCTCCGCTTCGCGGATTTTTAATCCGATTTTTTCGTTCCGAGGATCCGTTTCCACCCGGAAACCGGTTTCGGTCAACCGTCGGGAGACCTCGTTCGCGTACCCGTGCTGCTGGTCCGTGATCGGCATCACCTTGACCTGGACCGGGGCGAGCCAGAGCGGAAAGGCGCCGGCGTAGTGCTCGATCAGGACTCCGAAGAACCGTTCGATCGATCCCATCAGCGCGCGATGAATCATAATGGGTTGATGTTCTTTGCCGTCTTCCCCGATGTAGGAAAGATTAAACCGCTGCGGCAGATTGAAGTCGACCTGAACGGTGGTGCATTGCCAGGACCGGCCGAGCGCGTCCTTGATCTTGAGGTCGATCTTGGGGCCGTAGAAAACCCCCTCGCCGGGGTCGATGCGATAGGCCATGCCCTTGGTCTTGAGAGCCGATTCCAGGGCGGAGGTGGCCCGTTCCCAGTTTTCGGGAGAGCCCACCGCCTTTTCAGGTCGCGTGGAGACATAGATTTCGTATTCGCTGAAGCCGAAGGTTTTTAGTGTCAAGACCGTCAGGTCCAGAACCTTGAGGATCTCCTGTTCGATCTGGTCCGGTCGGCAGAACAGATGGGCGTCGTCCTGTGTAAAGCCCCGGACCCTCAACAGACCGTGAAGGACTCCGGACCGTTCATAACGATAAACGGTGCCCAATTCCGCGAAGCGGATCGGCAGATCCCGATAGCTCCGAAGGTGAGACTTGTAGATCATGATATGGAAAGGGCAGTTCATCGGCTTGAGTTCATACTCGATTCCTTCGATGGACATCGGCGCGTACATGTTCTCCCGATAAAAATCGAGGTGACCGCTTTGTCTCCAAAGATCCAGCCTGGCGATATGGGGAGAGTATACGAAGTCATAACCATGCCGCTGGTGTTGTTCTCGCCAGAAATCCTCGATCTGTTTCCGGATCTGGGCGCCTTTGGGATGCCAGATAACCAATCCAGGCCCGATTTCATCCATGACGTTGTACAAATCCAGATCCCGGCCCAGCCGCCGGTGATCGCGCCGTTTGATCTCTTCCAGCCGTTTCAGATGTTGGTCCAGGGCCTCCTGGCTCGGAAAGGATGTGCCGTAAATCCGTTGCAGCATCGGGTTGCGTTCGTCCCCCCGCCAATACGCCCCTGCGCTGGTGAGCAGTTTGAAGGCCGGGACGTGCTGGGTGGAGAGGACATGAGGGCCGCGGCACAAATCGGTGAAGGGCCCTTGTTCATAAACCGTGATGGTTTCGTTTTCCGGCAGCTCACGGATGAGTTCGATTTTATACGGTTCACCTTGGGCTTCAAAGAAACGGATGGCGTCTGTTTTTGAAAGCGTCTTTCGCTCGAAAGAATAACGCGCCGAGCTAATTTCCTTCATTTTCCTCTCGATCTTTTCCAGGTCTTCCGGGGTGAAGGGCCGTCCCAGGTCGAAATCATAATAAAACCCGTCCTCGATCGGGGGACCGATCGCCAGTTTGGCTTTCGGAAAAAGTTCCTTAACAGCCTGGGCCATGATATGGGCGCTGCTGTGACGGAACACCTCTTGTCCTTCCGGGGAAGAGAAAAAGACCGGTTCAATGATCAGGGGAAGCGTCGACGCTTCCGCCTCCGACAACCGTTGACCCAGACCCATCACGCTTCCGTTGACTTTGACGGCGACGGGTACCTCCTTCCAGGACGATTGGGCCTGGTCGAGCACCTCGGACAACAGGGTGCCCTTTGCGAACCGTCGTTCGGTCCGGTCTGGAAATCGAACCGTTACTTCCTGGGCTGATGAGGCGGTTTCTTTCATCGAATTTAGATGCGCCATTATGTTGAGTCGCTTGCCCTAAACGGCAAAGGCATCACTCCGAACCCGGTGGTGTGCACGTTAGAGTCTACGTGGGAGCATGACTCATCGCAGAACAACGTCACACAACCTGTTCGTCACGATGCCTTTTCATCCGTCGCTCTATGACCCAATGTATAAGATTATGGTAGGCACGGGCGGTCTTGAACCGCCGACCTCTACCGTGTCAAGGTAGCGCTCTACCCCTGAGCTACGCGCCTATGGTGGATAAAATCCTAATATAATCCGCTTGATTTGTCAAGAAAATAGGCGTGGCATGGGTCCGGTTCGATACGGAGATTCCATCTTCCTCTTGGATGCCGGAACCCAACCGATCCGGAGCGGGATTTTTTCGGATAAAAAGGTGAGCGGCCTATTTCACAGCGGTCTTCAGTTCCTTGCCGGCTGAAAACTTCGGAACCCGGCAGGCCGGGATCTTAATAACATCTCCGGTCTTCGGATTTCGGCCCACCCGGGGCTTTCTCTTGGTTACCGAAAACGTTCCAAAGCCGATCAAGCTGACCTTCTGCCCCTTTTTAAGGGCGGAAGTAATACCGTCAATGGCCGCATTCAGCGCGTCTCCGGCGGCCACTTTGCTGATTCCGGCCATACCGGAAATTTTTTCAATCAATTCGTGTTTGGTCATGGAAATAAGCCCTCTACACATTCCCTGGTTGGGAACGAATCATCGGTTGATGCGATGTTAAACGTTGACTCTCAGTACCAGCGATTACGCGATGAGTGGCGGGGGTTAAAGACCGCGAGATCGGGCAATCCGTAGTAAGAGCGTTGGTAAAATATCAACTCATTCGGCCGTTGTCAAGCGGATTTTCGCCGGTTTATTTTGAGCGATTATTATGGATCCGAATCTTTAGCTCTTTGATCTTTTTTCGAAGCGTGTTCCGGTTAATCCCGAGCAGATGGGACGCTTGGATTTGATTCCCGTTTGTTTCCTTCAGCGTGATCGCGATCAACGGCCGTTCGATTTCTCGAAGCAACATGGAGTGCAGGTTGCGGCCGCCCGAGGCTTTCATTCGTTTGACGAAATCTTTGAGCCGATGCTCCATAAATTCCTCCAGAGCCAGATCCGGGGCCTTTTTCGGCTGGACCGGTTTGGCTTGGGAGGTTGAACTGGAAGAGGGCTTCTCCAGCAGTTGCATCGTGATTTCGTTGATCCGATCCGCCGTCCGTTTAAGCATCCCCGATGACCCGATGATCATATAGCGATCGTCATGGTGGCCGTTGCTCACCAGGCGCTTGAGATCCCTCGTCCAGTCTTTCTTCGTTTCCAGGATGACGAGGGGAAAGACATCGTGCTTTAATTTTTGCCGGAGGCGGGTGGTATCCCGGATCGACAGCACCGTTGCAGGGGTCGACTTTTGGAAGCAATCAAGCAGGGAAGGATCATCGTTGACCAGGAGGACGTTCTTTGCGGACACGGTGACACCCGGACGTGGGATAGTCGTATTTCGTACTGTTGTTCAGTAAACGCGAAGAAGAAACGTCAAGAATAACGAGGACGCATAGCCTGTGTATCACAATCCGGCAAAACCTGTCAATAACAAATTAAGAAAGGACCGGGCCGTTCGGCCGGGTCCGTTTCAAGACCAGATTCCGGTTGGGAGAAACATCCGCTTCGATCGTGTCCCCTTCTGCGAAATCTCCCCGGAGCAATTGGAGCGCAAGCGGATTTAAGATGTCCCGTTGGATGATTCGTTTCAGGGGGCGGGCTCCGTAGATCGGATCGTAGCCTTCCTCCGCCAGATATTTTTTGGCTCGTTCCGTCAACACGAGCGTGAGTTTCTTCTCGGCCAATCGATGAGCAAGGTTCTTCATCTGGATTTCGATTATGGACATCAGTTCCGGCAGTTCCAGGGGATGAAAGATGACAATATCATCGATTCGATTCAAAAACTCCGGACGAAATTGCGCGCGAAGCGCCGCCAGGACGCTTTTGCGCATCTCCTCTTCTTTCGTTCCCGGTTCCTGGATTTGCTGGCTGCCGATATTGGAAGTCATAATGACCACGGTGTTCTTAAAATCCACGGTGCGGCCCTGCCCGTCCGTCAAGCGGCCGTCGTCCAAGAGTTGCAGGAGGACGTTGAACACTTCGGGATGAGCCTTTTCAATTTCGTCGAAGAGAACGATGGAGTACGGTTTGCGCCGGACGGCTTCGGTGAGTTGTCCGCCTTCTTCATACCCCACATAGCCCGGGGGAGCCCCAATCAGTCTCGACACGGCATGTTTTTCCATATACTCGGACATATCGATGCGCACCATGGCCTGTTCATCGTCAAAAAGAAATTGGGCCAGGGCCCGGGCCAATTCGGTTTTGCCGACCCCGGTGGGCCCGAGGAAAATAAACGAGCCCATCGGGCGGTTGGGCTCCTGGATGCCGGCCCGACTCCGTCGCACGGCGTTGGAGACGACCGTGATGGCCTCGTCTTGACCGACGACCCGTTCTTTGAGGCGCTGTTCCATCTTGATCAACTTCTGAATCTCGGTTTCCAGCATTCGGTTGAGCGGGATGCCCGTCCATTTTGAGACGATCTCGGCCACGTCTTCTTCATCCACCTCTTCTTTCAACATCTTTTGACGGGACTGCAGATCCTGGAGCCGGCGGTTCTCGGCCTCGAGTTGCTTGGAGAGGTCGATCAGCCGTCCGTATCGGAGTTCAGCGGCGCGGCCGAGATTCCCTTCGCGTTCGGCTTTGTCCGCTTCGATCCGGGCCCGCTCGATTTCTTCTTTGGCACTGCGGATCTTGCGGATGGATTCTTTTTCGGCCTCCCATTGAAGTCGAAGCCGATCCCCGTCTTCTTTGAGATGAGAAATTTCGCGGTCGATTTTAGCCAGTCGATCTTTGGATGCGGGGTCCTTTTCTTTTTTGATCGCCTCTTTTTCGATTTCAAGCTGTCGAACACGGCGTTCAATTTCATCCAGCTCCGTGGGCATGCTGTCGATCTCCATCCGAAGCCGAGAGGCCGCTTCATCGATCAAGTCGATGGCCTTGTCGGGAAGAAATCGGTCCGAGATGTAACGATGAGAGAGCATGGCGGCGGCCACCAAAGCGGCATCCTTGATCCGGACGCCGTGATGCACCTCGTACCGCTCCTTGAGGCCTCGAAGGATGGAGATCGTGTCTTCAACGGAGGGTTCCGATACCAGGACCGGCTGGAATCGGCGTTCCAACGCCGCGTCTTTCTCGATGTGTTTACGGTATTCATCCAACGTGGTCGCGCCGACGCAACGCAGTTCCCCGCGCGCCAGGGCCGGTTTCAGCATGTTGGACGCGTCCATCGCCCCCTCGGCGGAGCCGGCGCCGATCAGCGTATGCAGTTCGTCGATGAAAAGGATGATGCTGCCCTGGGCCTCCGTAATCTCCCGCAGGACGGCCTTGAGGCGGTCTTCAAACTCCCCGCGGAATTTCGCTCCCGCAATAAGGGCTCCCAAATCCAGGGCGACGACCTGTTTATTTTTCAGTCCTTCCGGCACATCACCGTTGATGATGCGTTGAGCCAGTCCCTCCGCGATGGCGGTTTTGCCGACCCCCGGTTCTCCGATTAAGACGGGATTGTTTTTCGTCCGTCGTGAAAGGACCTGAATCACACGACGGATCTCGTCATCGCGTCCGATGACGGGGTCCAGCTTGCCCCGCCGGGCCAGATCGGTGAGGTTTCGGCCATAGCGTGTCAGCGCTTGGTATTTATCCTCCGGGTTTTGGTCCGTGATCCGCTGGGATCCCCGAATGGTCACCAAGGAGGTCAGCACCCGTTCCCTGGTCACACCGTGCCGCTTCAGCAGTTCTGAGGCAAATCCGTTGCCGGCCAGAATTCCCAAGAAAATGTGTTCGACGCTGATGTATTCATCCCGGAGTTGGCCCGCCTCGATCTGGGCTTGATCGAAGGTCTGGTTGAGCCGGGGCGTGGCGTACAATTGGCCGATTCCGGTTCCGGAAATCCGCGGGCGGTCTTTTAGATTTTGAAGGAGTTCCTTGCGCAACACCTCCGGGTCGACGCCCAATTTCTTTAACAACGGGACGGCGATCCCTTCCGACTGGTTTAAAAGAGACAGCAGGAGATGTTCGACATCGACCTGTTGATGTTGGTTCTGTTCGGCCGTTTTTTGAGCGTCGATCACGGCCTCTTGCGCTTTGATTGTGAGCCGGTCAAATTGAATCATCGGGTTTCTCTGTCCGCTGAATAAAACCGCTCCGGGTCCCGGCGCGCGGCATGGATTGACGACGAAACCGTCTCCGGTCTTATTTTTTAATCTCGATCGGGATGGGTTTGGACTCCATCGACCGGGCCTTCGGCAGCTTGACCTCCAGAATGCCGTCCTTGAGTTTGGCGCTGATCCCGGATTGATCCACAATGCCGGGAAGCGTGAAGGATCTTGAAAAGGTGCCGTACGAGCGTTCAATGCGGTGATAGTTTTCCTTCTTCGTTTCCTTTTCAAACCGGCGCTCCCCCTTCAGGATCAGGGCGTCGTCTTTAATCTGCAAATCGACGTCTTCCAGCCGCACGCCGGGAAGCTCCGCCTTCAGAATAATCGCGTCTTCTTTTTCCATGATGTCGACCACGGGTGTCCAGGTGCCTTGGGAAACGTCGCCGAGTTGACTGGTCGAACGAACCAGGCTGTCTTCAAACAGTTTGTTCATCCGTTCCTGAAGGGACAACAGGTCACGGAAAGGATCCCATTGAATGGGCGGCATCGCGCGCTCCTTGACTCAATCGTTATCCGATCGATTAATACGGGCCGTTCAAAGATTGGAGATTTAGAGATTTCGATAGGTATTATAAAATCATCGTATTTTACAGTCAAGACAAGACTGTCAGATCCCGCGGTGTGATGCTCCAAATGTGTTGACACCTTTCACGGTGAATGATATCCTTAAATCAGTATGAATAATCAGGAGATAGCTTTTCAGAAGGAGGCGTCGGTCTACGAATTCAAACGGCCGACCCTTCTCGGCGTGCCCACTGGACTCGGCGGAGTCGCTTCATTCGCCGCTGTCCTGGTGCTGGGTTGCCTGATCGGCCGGACCGATTGCGCGGCGGGTGATGTTTATCAATTCATCGATTCCGCCGGGGTGGTTCATTTCTCCAACGTCCCGGTCGATCCGCGGTACCGACAGATTCGGGTGCCGGTCCCGGTCGCTCCGGTCCGTCTGGAGGACATACACGAGACGATCCTGAGCGCCGCCCGCCGATACCGCGTGGATCCGGCCTTGGTCAAGGCCGTCATCAAGGTGGAATCGGATTTTGACCCGCATGCGGTTTCGGATGCCGGCGCCATGGGCCTGATGCAGTTGATGCCGGCCACGGCGTCCACCTTGGATGTCCAAAACCCGTTCAATCCCGCCGAAAATATTTCCGGTGGCGTTAAGCATTTAAGCTATCTACTGGGGCGGTTCAATGGAGATCTGACATTGGCGCTGGCGGCCTACCATGCCGGGGAAAAGACCGTTACCCACTACAACCAGGTTCCGCCCATCGAAAAGACGCATCGCTATATTCAAAAAGTGCTCGCGGCTTATAAAACGTACCGCGGAAAAGAGTCCGCTCGAAAGTCCATTTATAAAGTTTTATCGCCTGACGGCCGCGTGATCTACACCAATGTTCCGGAGCAGTATCAAGACACCCGGCGCTACCGGGTGGCTTACACCCAAGCCCCCTGAGGATGATCCGAACGCCGGAATTCAATATGACGGAGGTCGGGCCGTTTCCCCGGTTTGGGATCATCCGAACGGTAATGCACTCCGATGCTGCTCTTCCTCAACAACGCCGCCCGCACGATCATGGAAGCCACGGTCGCCGTGTTCTTGAATTCGCCTTCCTGCCGGGAAACGACGGGCGCGGTCATGAGGAATTTCCACTGCTCCAAAACCTTCAAGGCGTTCATCAGCGATGCCCGATCTCGAACAATGCCGACCCGGTCCCACATCGTTTCCTTAAGCCGGTGAGCGGCCGGCTCCAACGAGGCCGGGAAGACCGATTGACGGGTGATCCATTCGGATCGGTTTTTTTCAAAGACGGACCGAATCTCGGAGGACTTCACCGCGTCCTTCCGAGCGAAGGCGATCATCGCCTTGCCCGCCCGGGCGCCGAAGACCAACCCTTCCAGCAAGGAGTTGCTCGCCAGCCGATTGGCGCCGTGAATGCCGCTGCAGGCCACTTCACCCGCGGCAAATAAACCGTCCAGGGAGGTCGCGCCGGTCAGAGACGTCTTGGCTCCTCCGATCATGAAGTGGGCGCTTGGCGCGACCGGGATGGGCGTATTCGTGATGTCGAAGCCGTACCGCAAACAGGTCTGAGTGACGGTCGGAAACCTTGCGCGAATATAATCGGCCTTCAAGTGCGTGATATCCAAATAGACATGAGAGGTATGACCGGACCGCATCTCTTGCCAAATGGCCCGGCTGACGACGTCGCGCGTGGCCAACTCCCCGGCGGGATCGTATCTTTTCATGAAGGTTTTCCCCCGGGCGTTGCGAAGAACCGCTCCCTCGCCCCGCAAAGCTTCGGTCAGGAGAAAGGCGGGGGCGTTGGCGACGGCGAGTGCCGTCGGATGGAATTGGACGAATTCCATGTCCTCGAGGACGCAGCCGGCGCGGTAAGCCATGGCCATTCCGTCCCCCGTGGCGACGGGAGGATTGGTGGTGCGAGAGTAAACCTGGCCGGCGCCGCCGGTGGCCAGCAAGACGGTTTTAGCCCCGATCACGCGAACGCTTCCGGATTCGGATAATAAAACGGCCCCGAGGCACCGCCCTTTGTGGACCAGCAGATCGGAGGTGAAATGCCGCGGAAGCCAGCGGATCGTTCGAAGCGGTCGGGTCTTTGTCAGCAACGTCCTCATAATCTCGGTTCCGGTCGCGTCTCCCCGCCGTAGAATGCGGGCGTAACGGTGGGCGGCTTCCCGGGCCATGACATAACGGTCTCCTTGCCGATCGAATCGGGCGCCCCACCGGATCAGTTCCCGGACCCGGGGGGGACCTTCTTTGACTAAAACCTCGACCACCTCCGATCGGCAGAGGCCCTTGCCGGCCGCGAGGGTGTCGGCCATGTGCGCCTCCACGCTGTCCGGGGAATCAAGCGCGACCGCGATCCCGCCCTGGGCGAATTCCGAGGCGCTCTCCTCCGGGTTTCCTTTGTTGACAATGACGACCCGACCGTGGCGTCCCAACTCGATGGCCGCCCGAACGCCGGCGATGCCGCTGCCGATGACGAGAAAATCCGTCAGATCGATTTGGGACGAAGGGCTCATGGCGGTGAGGCGGGGACCGTTGCGGGGGCGGTGAAAGGATCGTCTCCATCGATGGTTTGCAGGCGGAGATCCGATTTGCCGGTGAGATGGAAAAGCGCGTTACCCCGGAGCTTAACCGGACCGGTTTTTTCGGGGGTCCAATGAAGTTCCCAGTGAAATGAAACCTGAATGTCGTTGTCTTGAAGCACGATCCGGTCGATCATAAATTCCAGGCGGAGGGCGCTCGCGGAAGTCAGGAACGAAGCGATCGCGCGAAGGTCGTCTTCGTGCGCGGCGGGGTACAGGGATGAGAACGCTCGGACATTCTTGCTCTCATACGTCACGCGCAGGTTCTCGACGAAGGCGTCGATTTGCAGAAGGCGCTTTGCATCGTCGGTGGGTTTGACCGGCGCATGTTCGCATCCCGAAAGCGACAGCCAACTTCCGATCAGAATCACGAACACGACACGGTATTTTATCGGCATGCGGGGCATTATACGGTGGACCTTCGGGCCAGGTCAAGGTCGTTGGGGATTGTTCTTGACATGCCTCGATCCGTATGTTAGGAAACATACCGACCCGCGATGAGGCCTGCGGGTGTTTTCAGGGGATAACGGATGAAGATTTTAATGTGCACCGATGGTCAGCCGTACGCGGAGGAGGCGATCCGGTTCGGTGGACGATTCGCCCACGGACTGGACGCGGATGTGACGGTTCTGTTTGTGCGCCCCTCGGTTTCCCGTGGAGACTCGATTCGCCTGAACACGGCTCGAAAGAAGATGGGGGAATGGAATCCGGACGTTCCGTCTGTGGAAAACCTCAAGCGCGCAAAAGAAATCTTGGTGGAGAGCGGTTTGGTGCCTTTCTCGTCCGAAAGGGATGCCGGCGTTCGTCAGACCTTCCGGGAGTCCGCGGAGGGGGGCGTTGAACTGCATTGGGTCGGCCGTCGTACCGAACGTGTGCGGTTGAAGCTTCGCGAAGGCGAATCGGCCGAACAAATCCTGACGGAGGCCCGTCGCGGACGCTATGACTTGGTCCTGACGGGATCCCGAGGCCATGAAGGGATCGCCAGTTACTTTGTGGGCAGCACGGCGCTTCGGATCGCCGAATTTGCACCCTGTTCGGTTTTGATCGCCAAGAACATTCGCGAGAGCCACGACTTTCTGATGTGCACGGATGGCTCGAGGTTGGCCGAAAAGGCCGAGTTGTTCGGCGCCCAGATTGCCCAGGCCTTGAATGCGCGGGTGACGGTTCTGTCCGTCGCTTCCGAGCCGTCCGGGCTCAAAGCCGCCCAGGAACAGGTCCGACGGGCCGAAATGATCCTGGCCCAGTTGGGGGTTCAGGCCGACGTTGAGACGCGCGTCGGCCGTCCCTCGGAAGTGATCATTGACAAGGCCAAGAATCATGACATCGTGGTCATGGGGGCCAGCGGCAGCTCGGCCGTCAGGCGGTTTTTCCTGGGAAGCGTTCCGCTCAAAGTGATCGAATACGGCGCCTGTCCGGTCCTACTGGTTCGTGCAAAGCCCGGGTCCAAGCGGCGCGGCACCGATCGCGGCGGAAATTGAAGCCGCGGACGATGGGGAGTTGCCTTTTGCGGAAGATATCGATAGAATAATCGCTCCAGAGGAGGGTGTCCATGTCGAGAGTGGTTAAGAAACGGCGCAAAAAAATGCGAAAACACAAATACCGAAAGCTCAGAAAAAAGATGCGCCACCAACGACGGAAGCACTAAGCGTCAGTTGCCTCGCGCCGAACGGTCAAGTGCGTCTTCGTCGACGTTCCGTGACCGATCCCGATGCATGGTTGTCAATTCACCCTACCCGAAGGGAAGGACACGAGATGGCCGCAGGTAAAAAAGTGTGTGTAAAGGTTCGAACCGTATACGCAAGCTACGTGGGCATTCTCCTCATCCCGCCCATGCGCAAAAGGGTTTCGGACGTTTTGAACGAGGAAGACCGGACCTTCATTAATCTGACGGATGTCCAGATCGACGGTTCAAGCGAGAAGGTCCCGTATATCTCGATCAACAAAGACATGATCGAGTCCATTATCGAGAACCCTGATCGATGAGCCCGCTTTCCCCTGGCGGATTTCCCCGAGACCGATCGCGGTTGCCGCCGTGGTTTCGGGTTCGGGCCTATCCGGGTCCGCGTTATCAGGGGATGAAAAACCTGGTTCACGATTTAAAACTTCACACCGTGTGCGAAGAGGCCCGCTGTCCGAATGTGTGGGATTGTTGGAACCGCGGAACGGCCACCTTCATGATCCTCGGTGATGTCTGTACGCGAAGCTGCGGCTTTTGCGCGGTCGCCACCGGGCGGCCGATCGAGCCGGACCTGGATGAACCCCGGCGGGTGGCTCAAGCGGTCCGGGCCTTGAGCCTGCGTCATGCCGTGATCACCTCGGTGAACCGGGATGAATTGGCCGACGGCGGCGCGGCGATCTTTGCCGAGACGATTCGAGCGATCCGGAGGCTGCAGGATTGCGCGATCGAGGTTCTGATCCCGGATTTCAAAGGGTCGCACGAGGCGCAGGACCGGATTTTTGAAGCCCGGCCGGACATCCTCAATCACAACACCGAAACCGTTCCCCGTCTGTATCGATCGGTGCGTCCTCAGGGAAAATATTCCTGGAGCCTTGAGCTCGTTTCACGGGCCAAGCAGGCAGGCCTCGTCACCAAAAGCGGGCTGATGGTGGGCTTGGGCGAGACGGGCGAGGAAGTTCGCGCCGTGATGGCCGATCTCGTTTCGTCCGGCTGCGATATCCTGACGCTGGGTCAGTATCTGCAACCGACGCCCAACCATCTTCCCGTGATCCGGTATTATCTTCCGGAAGAGTTTTCTTCTTTGAAGGAAGACGGCCTTCGCCTCGGGTTCCGACACGTCGAATCCGGGCCCTTGGTCCGAAGCTCCTACCACGCCGAGGAACAGAGCGGACGGATGGCTGAGAAAGAGATCGAGCGCCGGTAAACCTGCCGAAGGCCGGCATAGCGTCCCTCTCCCTGATATAAATCCGCTTGCAAAAAATCCCGGATTCCGTATATTCCCTATCCTGTCCTGCCTCAGAACCGGAATCCGGCATCCCGGATTCATGAAGGCGTGGTATGCCCCGTTCCGATCAACAGAGCCGTCAATGGCAAATTCTTACATTCCATAAATGTCAATGGGACGGCGACCCTCCGACCGCCGTATTATCGGGCAACTTTATGAAAAGAGATGCCGGTGAAAGCAGGGAGTTCGTCCGAGGAAGGTTCTGCCGCCTTCACCTGTTTGAAAAGTTCGTCCACCGTTTTGTCGATATTGATTGCGGTGGGTCCTGGGATACTACGGGTGCCGCATTTGGGACGGAGAGCGGTTCAGTAGACATGTCGGCGATGTTTCACCGTGAGAACAAAGACCGTTTTGGAGGAGGCATGTGTTTCGTAGACGATCCGCCAGTCGCCCACGCGAAGGGAAAATTCTCCTTTGTGGTTGCCCACCAACGGTTTTCCCATTCGAGGGTCGTCCGCAAGCGATTCCAGGTTGTTGAGAATCCGATCGTAAAGCCGCCGGTCGGCGCGGGAAAGAGCGAGAAGATCTTTTTCGGCTTCCCGCGCAAGACGGACGGCATATCTCATGCCGGGCCGATCTTTTTCTTGAGTTCTTCCAGCGAAACGGTCCGGCCACGGCGAACCTGGGTCTTCGCGCGGGCGATCGCGCGGCGCTCGGCCCGGTTCGAGAGAACGTCGAGCGTCTCAATCAGACCGTCGTATTCCTCGGCGCTCAGGAGCACCGCCTTTTCCACGCCGCTGCGGGTGATCACGACGCGGCGGTATTTTTCATCCGCTTCGCGGACGAGGGACGAAAGATGTTTCTTGGCCTCGGCCAGAGAGTATGTTTTGTGCATGCCGCCCTCCGTAGTTGGTCAAATTATAGACCAACTCGCAAACCGCCGTCAACCGCTCGGCGGCGTCCGATCAGGGACTGAGGGGTTGGGGGAAAAGTTCAAAACGTGCAAGTCGTTCAATGCGTTCAAAGCGCTGATTGTGTGGAAACCGTTTTAAACGTCTTGAACGTTTTAAACCATTTAAACTTTTTAAACTCTTGGAGCCCGACATGTCGGTGAAATATTTTGAGGAGTTGGAGATCTGGAAAGAGGCGCGGTCTATGACGAATACAATCTATAAAATTACCCATGCGCCCGGTTTCTCCAGGGATTACGGATTGCGGAATCAGGTCCGTCGTGCGGCGGTCTCGGTCATGTCGAATATCGCCGAGGGATTCGAACGGGGCGGGAATCAGGAATTGATTCAGTTTCTGTACATCGCAAAAGGCTCCTGCGGCGAAGTCCGGTGGCAGCTTTATATTGCCAAAGACCAGGGGTACATTGAAGAAGAAAAGTTCAATGAATTATTCAAATCGTTTAAGAGGTTGTCGGTCATGATCGGCAACCTGATTGCTTATTTGAAAAACAGTCGGATGAAGGGGGAAAAGTTCAAAAAGCCTCCGCACCGGACAATGCAGGAAGAAATGGATGAGATTATGTAGCGCCCGTCCTTCGGGACGGGTGAGGATTGAATGATGAATCAGCGGTGAGTGCATTTGAGATGCCGTGAAAGGTCGATTAGTTAACCTTGCGGTTCTATGTTGCATCCACACAGCGAGCGCATTTCCCATCCGTGGAGCCTGTGGGTCTTCAACGCTTATTGCTGTAATTCCTTCTCCATCTCCTCCGCGTCAAAGATGAAATTTTTTGTGCGGGTCTTGGCGTGGCGGGTCGCCTTGTCCACCAGACCGAGCAGGTCCGTCGCTTTCTGTTCGGGGCGAAGCTGGGCCACGGTCAGGCAGGCTTGAACCGCTTTCAGCGGAATCGCGGGAGGACGGAGCTTCGACAGCGCCTGCTGCAGCCGTTGAGCGATGAGGTAGGCCTGGGCCTTGTCCGCCTCGGGAAGGATCACGACGAACTCGTCCCCGCCGTAGCGGAAGGCCAAATCCATTCCCTGGCGGATGATGCCCTGGATGGTTTTGCCGACGGTCTGCAGCACGGCGTTCCCGGCGGCGTGTCCGAACCGATCGTTGATCGTCTTGAAATCGTCCAGGTCCGCAAAGAGACAGGACAGCGGTCGGTCCATTCGACGCGCCCGGGCGATTTCTTTAACGAGGGCCTCTTCCAACGCCCGCGGATGGCCCAGCGTCGTCAGGGCATCGGTGTGGGCCAAGCGCTCGACTTCGTCCCGCTGTCGAAGAAATTGCTTTCGGTAATACAGGGAAACATAAACGCCGGCCCCGATCAGGGCCGAAAGACCGATTTCATGAGCCAATCCGAGCGGATTCTGAGCGAAACGTCCCTCCTCCATATAGTTTGTCAACCAAGGAACGACCATGAGGAAATAGAAGAGGAGCGGCGTCTTGCCGGATGGGAGGCTCGAGTGGCCCATGGGGAAATTATACGTGATCCGCTTCGGGGAATCAAACCGGCCGAAAGTCAGAAAAGGTCCCGGATCATCTTGAGGGATGCGATGAGAAGGACCACGCCCAAGACCTGCTGCAGTACTTTGGATGGAACTTTCCAGGCGCCCCACCAGGAACCGATCTGTCCGCCGATCAAGACGGTGAGCCCCAGGGGAACGGCGAGTCCCGGTTCGATGGCTCCGTGGAGAACATGGGCGGCCAGTCCGCTCAAGGAGTTTAAAATAATAAAGGCGGCCGAAACCGCGGCGGTTTGTTTGGCATCCGCCCAGCCCATCAGCAATAAAAGGGGACTCAAGAAGATCCCTCCGCCGATGCCGATGAGGCCGGCCAGAAATCCAAGGGCCAGGCCCACCGGCAGTCCGATGCCGTAGATCCACGCCGGCTTCACGGGGGGACGGGGCAGAATCGGCTTTGTGAACAGGATAAACCGGAGGCCGGCGATGAGAAGCGTCCCTCCGAGAATCCCGGAGAAGGTTTGCTGCGACAGCAGCACCAACCCGCCCAGATAAGCGGCCGGGATGGAGGCCAGGATGAAAGGCCACAGCAGACGAGGAGTGAAGTGGCCTGCGCGATAATAATTGGTGAAGCCGGTCACGGTGACCAGGATGTTCAGGATCAATACGGTCGGCGCGATTTCCGGCCGGGCATAACCGGCCAGCACCAGAATGGCGAGATAGGCCGACGCGCCGCCGTGTCCGACCGAGGAATAAAGCATCGCGGCCAGCAGGAACAACGGAAGCAGCCAGAGCAGGTCCAAAGGCATGATGTCCCGCATTGTCGGCAAAGGCAACTCGCTTTGTCAACCGTCGTCTTGCCGGATCGGACGGGCTACCAGCGTTCCGACCGGATCAAGGGATACGGAACGCCCAGGGCCGTGAGGGTTTGGGCGTTTTCCTTGATCATGCGGTCCGGCCCGCAGAGATAGTATAGCGTTCCGAGCGGTCCGAGCTGTTCTCGAAAGAAGGCCTCGTCAAACCGGCCGACACGACCGGTCCAGGGGGTTCCGTCCGGACGGGTGATGGTGTAGACGCACTGAAAATGGGTGTGTTGTTGCGCCGCCGCGTCGAATTCCGGCTTGAACGCGAAATCCGCCGGAGTTCGGGCGCTGTAGAGAAGTTTGACTCGCACCGGCCATCCTTTGGCGAGGATATACCGGATCATGCTTCGGTAGGGGGCAATGCCGATGCCGCCGGCGATCAGCACAATTTCGTCGCTCTCGTTTTCCCTGAACACGAATTGTCCCTCGGGGCCTTTAACGTTCAGGAGATCGCCCACCTTGACGGCGTCATGCAGCCAGGGTGTGATGCGGCCTTCCGGATACCGTTTGGCCGCGATCTCGATGTAGTCCTCTTCGGCGGGGGAAGACGATATCGAAAAGGCGCGGTTCGCCGTTCCCATCCGGTTTCGTTTCGGGTTCCAGACCTCGGCCGTAATAATGACAAACTGTCCGGGCCGGAAAGCGAAGGGCTTGTTCGGCCCCAGATCAAGACGAAACGATTTGATCTCCGGCGTCTCCTGTCGGATCTCGCTGAGGACCAGGTTCATCTGTTTTTGATCGCGCGCGGGCATCGTGGCTCTATCCTACCTCCATCCGATCGGGCTGTGCAACTTGATCTTACCCCTTGCCACCTTGGATATAAAATGATACCTTGAACGGGGTGAAAATCCGTGATTCCTCGATTTGTCATCATGATGATCGGTCTTCTGCTTCCCTCCCTGGCTTGGGCGGGATCGTCCTTGCCCAACGGGTACGACCGGGCGGGTTGGGGCATGACCGTCCCCGAGCTTCAGAAGCAGGTCGGGATCGAGCGGGCCGAGATGTCGGATGGATTCGGGTATGCGGAGCATCTCGAAGAAGATCCGGACGTTTATTATCAAATGACCCCGGAACACGAGCGGGTCGAGTATTATTTCTACCGGGGCCGTCTCTACAAGGTTTTTATCATCTACGACCGCGTTTTGTTTCACACGCGGTTTTATGAGGAACTGATCGAAAAGACAAAAAAGACCTACGGGGATCCGAAGGACGCCTACCAGGAGGATTTTTTCGGCCTTCCCATCCAACATACGCGATGGGAAGATTCCACCTCCATTTTAGATCTCCGCAGGGGAGCCGGCTTCATCTACCAAGTCCGGATCGACAAGACGACGAACGAAATCAAGACGAAAGCCCAGACCAAGAAAAAAAGCATTTAACGGAGCGCGAAGGGTTGGAACGATGGATTTGTTCAAGATCATGGCCAAAGAAGGTCACGAGCAACTGATTGTTTCTACCGATCCGGAGACCGGCTTAAATGCGATCATCTCGATCCACAGCACGCTGCTCGGCCCCGCCTTGGGCGGCTGCCGGTTCTGGTCGTACAAAACATTCGAGGCGGCGGCCGCCGATGCGCTTCAGCTTTCGAAGGCGATGACCTACAAGGCCGCGATCGGCGGGTTGAACCTGGGCGGCGGCAAGGCCGTGATCTGCGCGCGGCCGACGGAAAAAACGCCTGCGCTGCTTCGGGCGTTCGGCCGGGCGGTCGATGCCCTGGCGGGGCTCTATGTGACCGCTCAGGATGTCGGGATGAGCCTGTCCGATCTGGAGACGGTCCGTGAAGTGACACGGTACGCCGCCGGAATGCCCGAAGAGAAAGGCGGGAGCGGCGACCCCTCTTCCATGACGGCCCTGGGCGTCGTGCATGGGATGCGGTGCTGTCTGAAGGAGGTTTTCGGATCCGATTCGTTCCGGAATCGAACCGTTGCGGTTCAGGGCCTTGGAAAAGTCGGCCGGCATTTGGTCGGCTTGCTTTATCGGGAAGGGGCCCGGTTGATCGTCGCGGATCTGGATGCGTCAAGGGTCACGGCCGCGGTCGCCGAAGTGAAAGCGGAAACGGCGCCGCCGGGCCGGATCCATACCGCGGCGTGCGATATCTTCGCCCCCTGCGCGATGGGCGGGGTGCTTCATTCGGCCACGATTTCCAAGCTGCGCTGCCGGATTGTCGCGGGCGCGGCGAACAATCCGCTGGCCGGCTGGGCCGATGCGAACCTTCTCCAACGCCGACGGATTCTTTATGCTCCGGATTATGTCATCAATGCCGGCGGTCTGATGAACATCGCCTGCGAGATGGAGGGCTATCAGAAGGAAAAGGCCGAGGAGCGCGTGGCCGGGATCGCCGAGAATCTGTCGCGGGTGTTTGCCCGGGCCAAGGAAGAAAAAATCTCTCCGCTGGAGGCCGCCAACCGCCTGGTCGAAGAGCGGTTGGCCAAGACCCGCGCCTCCCGTTCCGGCGGGTAACGGTCCGGAGGAAGCCCGTTCTCGATCGCGAGCAGCAAGGACGTTGCCGATGCGCGTTTTTCCAATCGGGGGTCACCGAATCCATATTGTCTGCGGACTCGTTGTTCTATTGGGCTGTCTGGCCGGATGCGGCGGGAGCGTCGGCGTCGACGAGGGCGGCCGGCGCAACGGCGGTGGAGTCCCGCCCGGGCTCAGCAAGAATCCTACGCCGTCGCCCGGTCCCGGTCCGGTTATCCAGCCTTCGACGACCCGCTTTGGCTACGTCGCAAACGCTTCGGACAACACCCTCTCCATCTTTGCTCTGAACGCCGCGACGGGTCAATTGAGCCCGCGGGGCCATGTAACGACGGGGACGTCGCCGCAAGCGATCGCCCTTGATCCTGCGGGAAAATTTGTTTTTGTAGTGAACAATCTCTCGGATGACCTCTCGACGTACACGATCAATCCAAGCACGGGCGGCTTGACGGCCCTCAGCGGCTCTCCGTTTGCGACCGGGTCGGGTCCTGTTTCGGTTGCCGTCGATCGGTCCGGGGCGTTCGCCTATGTGGCGAACGCGGACTCGAACAACGTTTCGGCGTACGCGATCCATCCAACCACCGGGGTGCTGACGGAGATCAGCGGTTCCCCCTTTGCCGCCGGCACGAATCCTCAATCCGTCGCGGTGTCCGGAACGATTCAGTAGACCGCATTGTCTTTAACGGTTGAACGATGTCGCGGTTCCGTTGGGCGTTCATCAGTCTTCTCCTGGTTCTTGTTCCGGTCGACTCGGTGTACGCCCGGTCTTCCGCTTCGATCCTTGTCTTCGATCAACTTTCCCGGCCGAATCGACCGGTCCGATTGGCCGTCCGTTTGGTAACGGGCGTGCTGTCGTTGGGCCGCCGTCCCGTCAGCGGCGAGCGGATCGAGTTCCTTTTGAACGATCGCTCCCTCGGGCAGGCGCTTTCGGGAGGCGACGGCATGGCCGTCAAAAATTTCTACTGTTCCAAACCCGGCCTCCGCGTCGTCACGGTTCGCCTTCTTGAAAACCCAAGGTATGAAGCCGACGCGGTCGAGTTGTATGTCGCATGTCGCAAGGCCTCCGATGCGATTCTCCTTGTGGCTCTCTCCTCTCTGCAAACTCCACCGCCCCCGCAGATTCCGTTCAGTCCGGCCTCGTCTTCGGCCGCGATGCCGGAAGCCGTCAAGGTTCTTTCCGGACTTTCCAAACGGTATCAGCTCTTATATTTCGAAACAGAGGACGAAGCGCTCATCCCGGGGACAAAAGACTGGCTGTCCCGCCAGAACTTCCCCCGGGCGCCTCTTTTTGCATGGCCCTTGACGGGCGATGCCGATCGCCGGACGGAGAAGCTCGTCGAGCGGCTTGAGGATATCCGAAAGACGGGCTGGACGAACATCGCGGCCGGGATTACCCGCTCCAAAGAAGATGCCGGTGCGTTATCCGCCATGAAGATCAGGACGGTCGTCATGGCGGAAGACGATGACAACGAACCGCTCGCGGGGGCGAAGAGGGTCACGGATTGGAAGACGGTTCCGTCGGTCTTGAAGTAAGCGACCTCCCGCTGACGGAGTGACAGTCGCGGCGAAATGGTGTAAACTAAGGCCCCATACCGGCTGAGCCCGTGTGCGACCACGGGAAGGAAAGAAGGCAGCCAACGGGCTTGGCGAGGGACTGCCGCGGGGTCTGGGGGCATCGGAGGACCCATCTTAATTTGCCGCACGGGCCCCCCAGATATAAATAGGAGGAGCCGATGGACGCAAAAGGGATCACGCTCACGCGCCACATTCTGCTGGAACAACGCGCGCATCCGTCCGCGACGGGCGAGCTCTCGATGGTGCTCGCCCAGATCGGCCTGGTCGCCAAGATCATCGCCCGGGCGGTGAGCCGGGCCGGCTTGGTCGACATTTTGGGCGTGACCGGTGACGTCAATGTCCATGGGGAAGAGGTCAAAAGGCTGGACGAATACGCCAACCAGACCTTCATCAACGTTTTCGGACACAGCGGACTGGTCTGCACTCTGGTCTCGGAAGAAATGGAAAAACCGAGGCATCTTTCGGAGAATTGCTCCCAGGGAAAATATACGCTTTTTTTTGATCCGCTCGACGGCTCTTCGAACATTGATGTGAACGGCACGATCGGGACGATTTTTTCGATCCATCACCGGCTCCGCGGCGATCCGCACGAGACAAACCAAGAATGGTTACGGGTCGGGTCCGATCAGGTCGTCGCCGGATACGTGATCTACGGACCGAGCACCGTCCTGATCTATACCGCCGGAAACGGCGTCCACGGATTCACGCTGGATCCTTCCATCGGTGAATTTCTTCTCTCGCATGAGAATATCCGCATCCCGTCCCGTGGCAAAACCTACAGCATTAATGAAGGCCATTATCCGGTCTGGCAAGCGCATACCCGGGCCTTTGTCGACTTTTTGAAGGAAAAGGATCCCGCCGGCGGCCGGCCCTACTCCTCACGCTACGTCGGCTCGCTGGTGGCCGACTTTCACCGAACGCTTCTTCACGGCGGGATTTTTCTTTACCCCGGCGACACCCAAAATCCGAAGGGAAAGCTTCGGCTCCTCTACGAAGCGGCCCCGTTGGCCTTCATCGCCGAACAGGCCGGAGGCCGCGCCGGCACCGGTGAGGAAAGAATCTTGGACATCCGTCCCGTCGAACTTCATCAGAAGGTCCCGCTGCTCATCGGGAGCCCGGAAGAGATGGCCCTGGCGGAAGCATTTTTCAAGGGGCGCAAGAAGCGAGTTATTGAAAGGAGAAAGCAACCGTAGTTCGAACGGGTGCCTTGATGGAAGCCTTTGACCTGGTCGTGATCGGCGGCGGAGCGGGAGGCTTGGTGACCGCGAGCGGCGCAGCTCGCCTGGGCGCGAAGGTGGCCCTCATCGAACGGGAGCGCTTCGGCGGCGAGTGTCTTTGGACCGGATGCGTTCCCAGCAAGGCCTTGATCCGGTCGGCGAAGATCAAGCACCTGATGGAGCATGCCGGCTCATACGGCTTCAGGGATCAGCCGGTTTCGGTCGAGTTTGACCGGGTGATGCGGCATATGCGTGACGTGATCATGACCATCCAGCCCCACGACGATCCGGACCGGTTTCGAAAGATGGGGGTGGAGGTGATCCAGGGCCGGGCCGCGTTCTCCGGCCCCGACCGTCTGGAAGTGAACGGCCGCGTCCTGAAATCGAGGCGGTTCTGCATTGCGGTCGGCGCCGGTCCGCTCATCCCTCCGGTCGACGGGCTCGACCGTGTGCCGTACATGACCCATCTGAATTTCTTCGACCAGTCCCGGAAGCCGGAACATCTCATCGTGATGGGCGGAGGTCCCGTCGGATGCGAGATGGGACAGACCTTTCATCGGCTGGGAAGCCGCGTCACGATCATCGAGGCGCTGGACCGTATTCTCCATAAAGACGATCGGGAGACGACCAACCGGCTTCATGAAATTTTGGTGAAGGAAGGGCTGCGGATTGAGCTGAACGCAAAGGCCGAGAAGGTCGAACGGGAAGGCGAGCGGATCCGACTCCGTTGCGGGCGGGAGGGCCAATCCTTTTCGGTGGAAGGAGATGCGTTGCTGATCGCGGCCGGAAAACGTCCAAGGGTGGAAGGGCTCGGTCTGGCCGAGGCGGGCGTCGAGTTCGATCATGGGGGGATCAAGGTGGACCGGTGCATGCGGACGACCAATCCGCGGGTTTTTGCCTGCGGCGACGTGACGGGCGGTTTTCCGTTTACGCATATGGCGGAATACCAGGCCGGGTTGGTTGTGGCCAATGCGCTGGTCCCGTTTCTCAGGCGCAAGGCGGATTATTCGGTGGTTCCCTGGTGCACTTTTACCGATCCGGAGCTGGCCCAGGTCGGTCTGACCGAAGAGCAGGCCCAGCGACGGTTCGGCGAAGGCGGGTACCGGGTGTGGCGGTTTGCCGTGGCCGACAACGACCGGCATATCATCGATGGAGAGAAGCAGGGAACCGTAAAGCTGCTCACGCGGCCGAACGGCCGGATCATCGGCTGCACGATCTTGAGCGCCAACGCGGGGGACCTGATCCATGAATACGCGCTGGCGCTTAGGAAAAAGGGAACGGTGGCCGATATATCGGGGATGATCCATGTCTATCCCACGCGGGCCCAGGCGAACAAACGGGCGAGCGATCAATATTTTGCCGAGAAGTTCTTTGGCGGTCGGATTCCAAAGGTTCTCTCCTGGTGGCTGAGACGGGTTCGTCCCAAGACAACCTAAAACAAACGACTTTAATCCTGTTCCATCGGCGGGTCCTGTCCTTTGGCAGCCCCATCCGTCCTCACTGCGTACTCTCCGATGTTTTATTCGGGGAATCACACGAAAGAGCCCTTGGCCTTTCCGTTGCGGGCGGACAGGGCGCCCCGCCTTCGGCCACCCGCCGGATGTCACTCTAAAGTGGTCGTTTGTATTAGTTGACCGGCGGAGAGATGCGATCGCCCCATGCCATATCGAAAACGACCGGAACATCTTGAAGCTCTCTCTGTATTCCTGGGATTGAGCCTATTCCTCTTCCTGGGTTGTGCTGCGGGCGGCGCCGGGACGGGATCACTGACTTCGGAGGAGCGTCAGAAAATTACGGAACTGGTTCTCTCCGTGGCCGAAGACCCGGAGGAGACCCTTCAACCGTCGCGGGACGAGCTCTGGGCTATTCTGAAAAAGCACGGCTCGCCTTCCGGCCGGGAGCTCGAAGAGCTGAAAGCCCAATTTCTGGTCATCGGCCGCGGCCATCGCCTCTTTTGGTTGGATGCCCGTGAAGCTTTGCGGAGCCACCGGATGGTGAAGAGCCCGGACCGGGCTCGATGGGAGGAAACGCTGGCCGGAGCCGGATGGCTTTCCGAACCGCAACGGGCCCGTTTCGATGTTCTCATGAAACAGGTGATCGATGAGGAGCCGATTTCGTCCAACCACGGGGCGGACGTTTCGCTGAGCCGGCAGATGGTGGATGAAATCGTGAACGGCTGGGATGAGCGCGAGCTGGAGCATTCCGTGGCCGATCTCCTGAAGCCGCCGAAATGATTGAATCGCGTTACTCTTTTTTCCGCAATCCAAACACCTTCTGGAAATGGGCGAGGGCCAGACGTTGGGCGTAATCGAAAAAAAGCCCGGCGGAATAATGTCCCGTGGGAAGCATGACCATCGAGGGTTCGCCGGCGGCTTTCCAGAGGGCCATGGCGTACCGTCGTCTGATCACATGGTCAAAATAAGCGTTGATCATCAGGATCCGGTTCGGATCGAGTCGGCTGGCATAGGTGAGGGGATCCACGTTGCGAAGGCGATGTCCGACCTCGGCGAGAAGCTCCTCCGGAGTCAAGTCCTCTTCTTCTTCGATCCGGTCTCGGAGCGAGACCACGGTGGGCTCCGTGGATGAGAAAAGGATGCCGGCCAAGTCTCCGCCTCCCAGAATAAAAACCCCGGCCTGGATCCTCGGGTCCGCTCCGGCGACGACGCTGCTGATGATCGCCCCCATACTGACTCCGACGATCCCGATGCGCTGGCGGTCCACAAAAGTCCGGGCATCGAGCCAGTCGATTCCTTCCATCACGTCGATCACGTCGTCCCTCAGCAGCGATTCAAAGCGGGTCAGCGCATCGTCGCTGTTTTTGGCCAGGACCAGATGTCCGTGACTCTGGAATCGGAGGCAGATAAACCCCTCCTGGGCAAAAAAATGGGCCATCTGTTTCGTGTAGTACTCGCCCTGCGTGATCGGGTGAATGATGACGACGGGAGCGGTCTGAATGTGATCGGGAAGATACAGGAAAGCCACGTGGTGTTTGAATTGGAGCTTTTGTATCGTGTAGCCGTCGCGATCCCGTTGGGAAAGGAGCCGGGGAGCCGCGAGGGACGGGTCGGTGTGGAAATAATCGGGATCGATCGAAGCGACGGGCGGCGATTCGGAACGAGTGCTGTACTGGCCGTAATAAAGACAGCCGGTCAGGGTGATGACCAGGGCGAAGAACGAGGGGATCGTAAGGCGACGGAACATTGACATGGATTCAGATTAATTGTTTGATGAGTTCTTGCCAGGCCCGCGTGGCGACCTCTTCAAAAGTGATCGGTCTTTCTCGGACGTCCTCGCCGGCGAGCGTAACCTCGGAGGAGGCCTCCCAAGCGACCTCTCCCGATCGGACATCCCAGATCTGGGCAAAGACCCGAAGCGTGGACGATCGGGTCTCCAAAAACCGTATCCCCAAAAACGAAAATCGGGTCGAGGTGTCCTGTGTATATTGTAGCAGACTGAGCTGGATCAGATAGCCCACCCCGAGGGCTTCACCGATTCGATTCAGACTTTCTTTTCGCAAAATGCCGGATGTCTCGTAATCCCGGATCATATTGGTATATTCATCCGCCAGATTGGCACGGTTGAGAAGGCCGATGGCCTCCTGGGGCGGAATTTGCGGGATTTCCGGATGGATCGTCCGCAGGGCCTTGGCAAAGGGGTCGCCCAGAACTCTTCGATATCCGTTCCCACCGGTGGCCGAAACGATGCCGACCTTGCGGTCTTCAAGATTCTGATGCGTGAAACGTGGGGCCCGTTCCAATTCCATCGCATTGGAATGGAACTGCGTCAAAGGGCCGGCGCAGGCCGCAAGTCCGATGCACAGAGTGATTCCGGGGAAAATTTTTTTCATTCCGACTCTGAAAATGGATTGGAAACGCACAATGGGAGGCAGTATACCTTGTTTAGAGGCTTTCTGTCATCGGTCTCTGACGCGATGCGGCGGATCGAGTCCATCCGTCATTTTCTCGAGGATATAGGTCAGGTAGTCCTCCATGTACGGGCCGTTGAAGGACATAAACGCCTCATAGGCCGGGGAGGCGTAGTATTTGTCCGAAATAACGTAGCCGACGTAGCTGTCCGAAAAACCGACGACCATGGCTTCGAACCCTTTGGTCCGGGCGTACTGCTTGAGCGTTATGCCGATCTCGGAGCCCAGGTCGCAGGGGACTCCGAAGAGAAGAGTTGGGCCGATTTGGACGACTTGGATCAACGCGGTGTCGCTCAGCAAGGCCCGCCCCATCCAGACGGGCAGACGGCGGGAGGCGTTCAGTTTGATTTGCGGCGGCGGGAGTTCCATCCGGATCATCCGGCTGGAAATTTCGACACGGTCTTGGGCCGGCTCGCGGCCCCCGGCCCTCTGGATCCGTTCGGCCAGGTCCCGCCCCATCCGTTCGGCGCGCTCAAAAACATTGTGTCCATCGGGAGGCCGGGGTCGTTGATCCGCCACGGCCCCCGAGGTATAGAGGGCGACAAGATCCGGATCGTCCGGTTTCACCCGTTCTTCAAGGACGCGGCTCACCACGGCCGGAAAGTCTCCCGAGAGCAAGCGGTTGGTGCTGCGCAGCAAGGTGGGATGAGCTGAAAAGTTGACCAGATAGGCCAGGGTCCGGCCTTCCGGCGATTTAAACACCAGAAAGCTCAACTCCGGATCGGTGGGGCCTCCCTTGATCATGCGATTCATGATCCGGTCCCCCGCATCGACGCGGCCGTAGGACACGGAGGCCGGCCGAAGACGGCGATACGCCTGGACCGCGGCCCTGGCCACACGGCTCGTCGTCATTTCAAAAATGCCGTCGTTGTAAGGCCCCGCCGCCAGACTTTCCCAGAAACGTTTTCCGAGATTTCCCGGCCCGGAATGGGTATGCGTGGCCGAAATCAGCAGATGATCTTCCGGGATCGGAATCTCGGCGCGGACTTTTTGAGAGATGGAATAAAAAAAATCGTCCGTCACGGCGAGAAGATCCACGCTCACCAGAACGACCGTCTCCCGGTCGTCGGACATCGCGAGCGCGCGGGCCATGATGGGGTCGTGGACGCCGGTGGAAATCCGGGCCCCGTAGGCGGCCAGCGGAAGGCCGACGGGGGGCGTGATCTCGATTTTCGCCGTTCCGATCCGGAAGGGACCGCGGGCATGTTCCGCCGGCGGGGTCCGGGGCAACGCGTCCAGCGTATGGGCGGTTCGATGAAAGAAGGGCTGTCGGTCGATCGGCGTGTAATCGATGGAGAGGCATCCGGTCAACGATAAGGCGATGACGGCGAGAACAAAGCAACAGATGTGTTGGGCCCGGCCCGTTATCATGGATCAACCGCAGGTGTGGTTGCGCGCGCGGGCCCCGTTCTACGGTCCGCTCTTAATCAGTTCGATGAGGGCTTGGGTGACCATCGGGGCCATCCTCGAGCTGGTGGAAAGCGTTTCCTCGTAATGGTCTTTGGAGCCGCACCGGTCGACGCCGAAAACCGGCGCGGGATGATAGGTCGGAAAAACAAAATCGTTGGCCGGAACAATGTAGCCGAGTTCGTCGTTGGCGAGGCCGAATAAAAACGAATACGGAGCGGTCAGAAATTCCTTTAGGACCGGTTCTCTTGCGACGCCGGGGTGGGCGGCCGCGATCCGTTCCTTTCCGATCCCGTCGATGCTTTTTTTCCGGTCCGTCACCTTCCAGCAGGTATCCGTGTCCTCCAGATAGCCTCCCAGCGCGATTTCCGGGAAGAGCTCCCCGGGCACCGTGATCATCTGCGCCAGGGCACGATCGATCGTCCCGGGCTGAGGGCTCTTGGCGTCCGGCCGTCCCCGGAGGGTGATGAGATCCACCTCGGTCTGGACATCCTGTCCGACGGCGGGGAGTTTTATCGGCCGGCCGTCCGTGTACGTTTCGCGTTGAATCACGCCTTTTGAGATGAGGGTCTGCAGATAGCGGTTGTCCAGCGGCAGCATGAACGTTTTTGTCTTCACATCCAACCCCTCTACGGAAACCGGCGTCGACCCCCGGAGCGATTCCAGGACGGCTCCGGCGATCAACTCTCCGATGCGTTGCATCTTTTCCCAAGACCGTTGCGGCAAAACCGTTCCGGACTCGTCTTTGACCTTTGTACGCAAGGTGGTCATGAGACCCCCGACCGCGCCGTTGATGTAAATGGCGATGCCTCCGATGCCTTGCACCGTCCGACCCTGAAGGGTGAACCCGCCCTTTTCGATTCCTTCGCGCAGATAGTGGGGAAAGTCGGATGAGATCAAACTGCCCTGACCGCCCGATGTTTCCGGATGGATGGCGCCGTTTACCACGGTGGCGATGGTATGCCCCTGTAAATCTTCCAGTCGCAGGACGTTCAGGCGCTTGTCGAGCACGATCGGATCCCGCAGATCCGCGATAATCTGTCCGTACGACTCCGGCAGGGTGGTTTCGGCGAGCGAGAGACGGGCCGGCTGGAGCCGGCGGTCGGCTTCGCGAAGCGCCGCGAGGGTCTGGCTCCGTATATACTGCATCAGGCGCGGATCTTTCCCGTCCGTGAACGGATTGGGTCCCCAGAGTCCGACCGTGTCCGGACCTTCGTGCGTGTGCGTGCTGGCCACGATCAATTGACGGAACCCCAGATCCGCCGCTTCCTTTCGCATCGCCTGGACTTCCGGGTACAAATATCCCACCACATCGAGGGCGACCAGGGCCAGTTTCACATCGCCGGATTGAAGGATCAGGACCCGCGTCCAGAGCGGATCATGCACGCCGGTGGCGGTGTAATACGATTTTTTATGTTTGAACCCTGCGAGAAACGGTCCGTCCCACTTTCCGTTATGATTCGTGTCTTCAAACCGGTCCGACGGGGCGGACGGATTCAGGGGATTCGGCGCGTCGTAGCGGCCGTTCCCGTTGTCGTCCGTGTAAGGTTCCTGCCAGAGACGGCCCTGTTCATCCACCGGCGTGATGGGAAGCGCGGCGGCGCCGGCCAGCAGCGCGGGCGCCGCGGGCGTCGTCGGTTCTTGTGCGGGGTTTGGAAGGGCCGGGAAGGCCGGCAGGAGCGACAGGACCACAACGGCGATCGTTAAACGGGTCATTCCCAATAGGTTCATTGCTAAATTATAGCACAGACCATTTCCGGTAAGGCGGTTTCGGGCCTTGTGTAAAAAATAGAATCCTAAGCGGCCGAAGGATCATTTGGGTGGAAGCACTCTTAAGATCGAACTGTTGTATAAAAGTCCGGCTTCACTCTGATCCATCAGCCCGTAGGCAAAAAGTTCGAACAGGAACGCCGCCTGGAACGCGTAGGCTCCTCGATCCGTAGGGTCGCAGGCCGGCACGTTCTGAAGGTCCATCTCGGGTTGCCGCGATGATATAAATTTAAAACCCTTGGGGCATTGAACGTGTTCATATCCATCATCGTCGGAGTGACGGGCCTCATGAATCAGCGTGTAAAGCCTCTCCAGGGGGCTTGTCCGGGTGAAAAAAACGTCGCCCACGATGAAATCCCCCTTGTTCTGGTTCACGGCGACGGTCCAGGAATTACGGTACGAAATGTTGTGGATGCGGGCTAACAGCCAACGGGAAAGCTCCGGGCCGTCGAACGGAAAACCGAACAGCTCCTTGAAACGGGTCAATCGGCGATACAGATCGTTCTTGATTTTCAAATCTCCGGGCTTCAGCGACCGGAGTTGATTGATGGTCGACTCCAGATCGAGAATCCGCTCCTCCGATAGTCCCGAAAGCGCGATATGGTAGTTCTCCCAGTAAGGCTCCCTGGCCGCGACGGTCCCCGCGTCGAACGCAACAAGGAGGAAGAAGAAGCAGGCGGAAAACGCGATCCTATTCATGAGCGACCGCGGTTTGTGTTTTCCATTGAACATTGGATTCAACATCATTAGAAATAATAATTGATCCCCGCCGACCATTCCTGAAGGCTGTTCAGAATGCTCCACCCCGCCCGGACGTCGAAATTCTGAGCGATCGCATAGCGCGGGACGATCGAGGCTTTATAATAATGGGATTCCCGTCCCAATGGAAACGTCAGGTAGTCTCCCGCGATCTGGATTCGACAATCGCTCGTGAGGTCGATCAAGGCTCCGACGGTTCCGCCGCCGCCGAGCCGATAGCGGCGATCGAGGCCGTTGGAGAGCTCCATTTGCAGATCGATCAGCGAATAAAAAAGGAACGGGGAGAAGAAGCGCGGTTGATATGCTGTTCCGATTCCATAGTTTCCCTTGAACGAGTTGCAGTAACCGCAATCCAAATCCTTGATCGTGTCCACGCCGACGCTCAACGTCCAGGATGGTTTGTTGAAGAGCGGATCGTAGGGCGTCAAGGAGACGATGTCGATGAGTTTGAAGCTGTCGATTTTTGTTTTTTCGGATGCATTATAGCGACGGGCGGTCAAGTCCAAAAACAGGATCTGCGAGTCCTTGCCGTAGCCCGTGTCTTTGGCCAGCAGATCGTGATAAGCCGGCCGGATGGAGACCTCTTCAAAAAGTTCATTTCCGTTTCGGCCCATTCCGAGTCCGACCTGCGCGCTTCCATGGCCCAGCTCCGGCGGCGTGGAGAAGCGTGTCGTCTCCTGCGGCTCCTCACGCCGGTAGTCCAACTGGCTGCGCTCCAGAAGAATTCGTCTTGTCGTCGGGTCGATTGCGGCGGCGGTTCTCGCCTTCTGCATGTTTTTGTATTGGGCATAATCCAGATAAGCGTCCAGGATCAAGGCCTTCTCCGGTACCGTCAGGTCGCGATAGTCCTCGCGCTCGGTAACGGAGGCGTCTTCAACCAGTCGGTAAAAGATCGCCCTTTCTTTTTCGGACATTCGGATCCGCTTGTCGTTCATCTGGCTCAGAAGAGAGGGGCGGTATACCACCTTCCGAATCAAGCCGTTGTAGCGGGTGAGCGCTTTGATCGTGTCCGCCGGGATCACCTGGAAGACGAACTGATCCGTCAAGTGAAGATCGGGATCGGCCACTTCCAATAACGAGAGGATGTGATAGGAGCAGTTTTCCTGAAAATAATAGTAATCGAAATAGTTCCCGCCCAACTCCCAGAGATGAAGCAGGAGATAGTTCATCTGATCGTCGGTCAGGTTCAGCTCGTATTCCCACAGGTCCCGGCTTTCGAGGTTATTGTATTCCTGGACTTTGACGTAGTAGGGAAAAAGAGAAAAGATTCCCTTAAAGCCGCCGAACAGTCCTTTGACGATGTAGATCAGATTGTTGTTCGTATCGGCCACGGCCGCGTAATTGACCCCGTAATCGAGGAGTTTCTGCTCCGGGCCTTCCCGCTTCTTGTCGATTCGCAAAAAGGTGTGTCCGAACATCGAGGCCGGGTTGTTCATATAATGGGAGGCAAAAACAACGGTGATTTTCTCCGGGTTGAGATCCTTCAACCAGCTCTCGAGGCGTTCGCATCGTCGTTCCGGAAGCCGGGCGGGATCGAAGGCGAGCCGGGCCTTGAGCCATTTGTAGCGCGCCGGGAAATTGCACTGGGGATGTTCCTGGCCGGGTTTCAGGTTTTCAATCGGTTTGAAGAAATTTTTGAGGGTCGCGATCAGTTCAGCCTCCGGATCGGTCTTGCCGGTCGGCGAATTGAAAAATTCGGGGCCGTCTTCCTGGCTCTCGTACGCTCCGAAGGTCGTTTTCTTGTAATGAACGAGCAGCTGCCAGTATCGTTTCTGGGCCAGACCCTGTGTGCGGGCCTGCCGGATCAGCTCGTTTAAGTAACTTTCTTGATCGTCATTGGGCGTCTCACCGGCGGCCAAGGCCAAAGCGCCGTTCCACGCCAGTATGAACGCGGCGATCCCAATGAGAAATTTTGTCCGTGACATGGAACGGGAAGTGACGGCGCCGCCGGGTCTCCGGGCGGATAAAAAAGGGGATACGATCATCTGCGTCGGACGGCAAGAATGATCGTACCCCCTGAGGTTTAAGGCCTTCTTTAATTGGTGCAGGTCGTCGACAACTCGGCATCCTGCGACACCACGCCCCGGACGGCGGTGAGCACTTCGATCGGTGTCGTCGAGTCGCTTGCAAAGATCGCTTTGTAATTTTGTTGCGCGACGGTGTTGAAGCGGGGCTGCTGGACGGTCGGACAGCCCATCAACCCGGCCAATGCGGCCAGTTGTTCTCCGTTGCCGGTTGCCATCTCTTTGGCCAAGCCGGAGAAGTTGTTCGCCACGAACTGCTCCTGTTCCAGTTTCGCCGTATCAAATCCCTGCGCGTCGCAATTTGAAGTTCCGGACGAAATTCCGAACGCCTGATTCATAGCCGTATTGTTGGTTGTCGCGGCTAAAATCTGGACAGGCCCGGAGGTATTTCCGAAGATCAGTGAGCCGAGTCCGCAGCCGGCATCGCCGTAACCCGCAGCGAATGCGGATGAGGAAAATAGGATCGTCCCAATTATCGCCAAAATATATTTCTTCATTTGACCCTCCTATAAGATTTGATTGTCAGGCCAACTCGGTAATCCGCTTCTCGTTCAAGTTAGATTTTGGGACAGGCGGCAACAAGCACCGGGTCGCCGGTCAGGCCCTTCTTAAGAGAGGCCAGCATTTGCGACGGGCTTTCCTGCTCACTTGTAAAAATGGCGTTGTAGTTTTCTTTGGTGAAGGTTGCAAAATGTTGCGTCTGGTTGGCTGAGCAGCCCATGAGGCCGGCCAAGGTGTTCAGGTTTTCTCCTTGACCTGCCGCCATTTCTTTTGCGAGACTGCTGTAATTATTCTCGACAAACACGTTCTGTTCTTTCTCGGCCATTACGAGACCGCTTTTTCCGCACCCTGATGTACCCGATGTCATTGCGAACGTCTGGTTCCAAACAGAACTGTTTAAAATCGTAGCACCCAACTGAGCCAGGATGTCATTCTTCTGTATCACTTTCCCCCCCCAACCGCATCCGGCCGCGCCGTACCCGGCTGCGAATACGGTGGGAGCGAACGTCAAAGATACAAGCAGTGCAATCAACAGAGGGTACTTTCTCATTGATGACCTCCTTATTGGATTGTTGATGTTTGCCTCCGACTTCAAAACTCCGAACGTCCGAATCAATACATCCTCTTTTGGTGCTTATGCTTTATACAATTCTGGTCCGATATTGTCAAGGAATATTTTGCCGACCTTTGACCCGATGAGGATTCACGGTGCTTTTAATAACTGTTTCCAACCGTAAGATAGGTCTGGCGCTCGCCTCCTTCATCCAACCCTTTGGCGAAGCCCAGGCGGACCCGGACCGGGAGCAGGTGACCGAGGATCGTGTCCATTTCGACTTCGAGACCGACCCCTCTTCGAAAATCCGAGAGCGACGTGTTTCGATCCCAGGCGTTCCCGATGTCAAAGAAAAAATCGGCGTGCGTTCTTTGCAGGAAGAAAGGCCAGGTGCTGACGCCGTGCTCGATATTCTGCAGAGGGAACCGATACTCCACCGTCCCGATCGCGGCCTTCTGGCCGCGAAGCAGCCGGGCCGGATAGCCGCGAAGGAAGAAATCGGTTTGTTCCGGGTCGAGAAATTCCTCGGCGACACTGGGCCCGCCGATCTGGAAGGCTCTCTGAATCAGTTGATCGCCCGTCGCCAGTCCACCGGTCAGGCGCGCGGCCAGGACATGATGCGGGAAGAAAAGCCCCTGGTACTCGTGCCAGCTCGCGAGGTAGCGGCTTTGATCAAAATCGCTTCCCAAGCGATGGTCGAACCGCTCGTAGCCGGCCAGCAGCCGTCGCCCGTCCTCGGGGCTGATCGAAAAGCCGTACTCGTGCGCCGTGTCCCATTGCCAGACCAGACGGAGGCCGCTCAAGTATCCTTCCTCGGGTGCCGTCGTGCCCGCCGGAATGTCGGTTAGACTTGAAAGCCGCTGGAGTTGATAACCGAAGGTCACGGACTGCGCGCGTTGAAAGAGGTTTTGTAGGATCGTCGCGTCCAGATCCAGACGCTGTTGCCGCTCCCAGTACGAGACCGTCTCGTTTGTCCGGTCGGTCAGAAGATCGGTATGCTTCACGGCCAGATCCGAAATTCCAACATGGAAAGAAGGATAAAAAGCGTCGTTGACATACTGCAGGGAGTAAGCCCCGCGGTGTGTGGAAGTGCCGTAAAGCGCGGCCGCGTCAAATTTGTGTTTGCCCAGGACGTCCATCCCGCCCGTGGCCGCGCCGATCTGCGATCCCGACTCGTCCGATCCGAAGATCGGCGTCCAAAAACGCGGCCGCAAGGTGGGCCAGGGCGAATAAGGCGCCGCGCTTGTTTCAGGATGGGCGTCTTGGACCAAAGGAACGGGCTTCGGGTCCCGCGCCGGCATCTCGAATTTTTTCCAACTCCTCGGGTCCCACGGCATCCGGCGCAGGTCGAATCCCTCGCTGCTGTAGCCGGAGAAGAGGATTTCGCTCCCGTCCGGAGCGACTTCCGGCGTGAAAGCTCCGCCCAGGACGTTGGTGACCTGGAAAAGCTCGGAGGTCTTCACCGAATACGCGAAAAGATTGTAGATTCCGGTCCGGTCTGATGAAAATAGGACAAAGTTTCCATCCGGAGACCAGGTCGGCGAGAGGTCCAGAGCCGGATCCATCAGAATTGGAACGATCTCACGGCGATCGATATCGAGCAGGTCCAGGCCTTGAGCGCCGTTTTTCCAGACGCTGACCGCGACCCTTTTTCCATCGGGAGACCACCGGGGTTGAAGCCAAATATCATCCTCACCCGCCCAATCCAGGGCTTCCGACCGGCCGGAGGTCAGGTCAAAGAGGACCAGACGATTTTTACCCAGCCGATTCTCAACGCAGATCAGCCGGTTTCCGTCCGGGTGGAAATCCGGGTCCCGCAGCCGCGCCCCCCGGGTCAGCCGCCGGAGTTTCTTGGATGAAAGATCGTAAAGGTAAAGATCGCTGTAGACCGAGTTGTTTCGGTGGATTTCCATTTGGGAGAAAACCATCCGCCGCCCGTCGTACGACCAGGAAAGGGTGTAGCCGTAGTTTCGGTCGATTAAAAACCGGTCTTGTCCGGTCTCGGGGTCGATTTGGTGTATGGACGGATACTCGTGAGGATTCACCCGGGTGTACGCGACACGATGGTCTTTCGGGTTCGTTCGCGGGCCGAGCACATAGTCTCCGAGATGGGTGAGCGGGCGGCTCGTCGCGAAACCCGTCGCCTCCAATGCGTTCCGCTGTTGCCGATACGCGGCCGTCAATTCGGCCTTCCAGTCTTCCCAGAGGCCATCGTAGGTCTGACCGAGCACCTGCCGGCCGTTTGTGCCGACGAAGAAGGGGATGACCCGCCCGCTGTACCCGAGACTCAGATCCTTCAGCGCGCTTTCCCCGAATCGTCGCGCCAGGTAGTCGTAGAAACGGGCGCCGAAAATGTACTGGATTTGATGGTCCGGCCAGGTGTCGAGTCCGCCGGCCTGGTCCAGCGTTGGAAACCGGTTTTCCAGGATCGCCATCCGAAGGACCATGTCGGCGTACGCGCTGTCCCGGCGGTCGCTCACGCCCGTCGCCGTTTCTTCATAGACCGCCAACCCCTCGATCAGCCAGTCCGGCTGAAGGATGTTTGGGATCGCGCTGTTAAAAATGAGAAAGGGGACCGGCTGCCGACCGAAAATCCTCCGTATCAGGGCCGGAAAGCCGGTGTTCATATCCAATTGAAGGATATGGACGTATTCATGCGTGATGACGTCTCGGAGCCAGTCGTCGTACCTTTCGAGAAAGGGGAGAGAGTCCGCCAGCGGCGGGGTGAGGGCGATGTAAATGGTGTTGTTCGGGAACGGGGTGGCCGAGCCGGAGACGGAATCGTCGTTGTCGACCAGGACAAGGTGCGTCGCTTCGGCCGGCTCCCAACCCAGCTTGGGCGCGAGGATCGAATGGATTTCTTCCGCGATCCGGGCGGCGCGCCGCGCCCCGTCCTCTTCCCCTTGATGAAAGTAAACTCTGAAATGCGGTGTCCGGAACACATTCCAGGTGAGTGAAGGATCAAACTTCGGTCCGGCGAGGAGGCTGATCGCGCAGCCGGAACAGAAAAGCCCCAAGAGGGTTCCCATGATCCATCGATGAACTATTTTAGGAATAGCGTTCGTCGGGTTGGTTCCAAAAAGAATCCCCAATGGATCGGAGGTGTGACACGTACCGTCAAACTTTGTCTAACGTAACCCGTTCTTTCGGTCCTGTCAATAAAAAGGTCCGTTCAAAACCCCTTGACAGCGCACGCGAACTGCCGTATGATAATTCCCTCCGTAAGCGGACGGCTATAGAAATTTGGCGGACTGCCAAAAACGACCGAGCCCCAAACGACTGTTGAGGGCTTTTTATTTTATGACGGCCGGGCCCTTGGCGTCTTGCCGATCGGGCGATCTGACGTGATGACCCTGCGGTAATATGATGAACGAGAGGTTGGTTCATGGAAGTCAAGGTTTATCAAGAAGGCCTTGAGAAGGCGATCAAGATTCTGAAAAGGAAGATGGCCAAGGAAGGCATCTTTCGCGAGCTCCGTCGTCAGCAGGCCTATGAAAAGCCGAGTGTCAAGAAGCGCCGAAAACGGCAGGACGCCCGGAAGCGACGGCTCAAGGCGGAACGCCGCGGTCGGTGACGCGCCCGTTCAATCTAATCGCTCGGGCGGACATAGATCGGGTTTGAAAAAACCCACGGCCGCCACCGTCCGCTGATCCTGAGAGAAATCTGGACTCGATACACACCGGCGTCTTCAACCGGAACGTCCAGATGCGCCGTTGTCGCCGTCCGGATGACCGTTCCGTTCCGGACAAGCTCCATCAATCCCACCACGGGGCTATCCGCCGTCAGCTTCAGTCCGGAGTTCAGCCGAACCTCATCTCCTTGAATGCCTTGCAAGGCATCGTTGCCCGCCCAAAAGACAAACCCGGTGGCGTCCGAAAGAGAATCGAAGGCCACATAGGCATGTCCGGCGACCAAGGCCTGCAGGACAGCAGCCTCGGTCAATTCCTTCGCCAGGATGTGGGTCCGGACGAAGCGGAAACTTTGTCCGTACGGATCGATTTGGCGGCCCAGGATCCGGATGTTTTGATGCGCGTCGTTGCCGGCGATGCCCGTCCATCGCCTCTGTTGAGTCCGTTCGTCCCATTTCTTAAGATAGGCGTCCGGCCGGTCGAGAATGGATAGAAACACTTGATCGGCATAGTCGCCGTAGGAGTAGCCGATATCGAATAAATATTTCGGGAAGCGCCAGGGGTGGTCGACCGCGTCGTCCAGAAGGTCGTAGATCTCCATCCCGTCGATCCCCGGCGAGTCCCAATCTTTAAAACCCCCGGAATGAGCGACAAAGGCCAGCCCCCCCTGCTGCTTCGCGCGGTCGATGATCTGGGCCATGGTCAATGGTCTTGGATCCAGATAGTCTTTGAGCCCCAGCACGAGCACGCTGTTGCAGGTTTCACCCGTGTAGCCGGCGCACCCTTTGATGATCTCGGAACCTCGAAGCACCAGGATATGATCGTACCATCCCTCGAAGCCCCGCGTATAAATCCGGGGGTTGTTGTGGTCGGTCGTGATCACAAAAGCCAGCCCGGCTTGTTTGGCCGCGGCCACGATTTCATCCATCGTCCCTTTGCTGTCGTGCGAGAGCAACGAATGGACATGAATCACGCCGGGAAAGTCACGGTAGTCTCCGACCGGCGGAACCGGCCGCCGGGTTTCCTGAAGCCCCTCGATCTGCTCCCGTTGCGCCTGCCAGAAGGAATGGGTGGTGCATCCGCCGGACAGGACGACGGTCATGAGAACGGCCAGGACCCGTGATTCCCGACGGGGCATCAGGCGTCCTTTCCGAAACGGGTGTACGGGCAGATGTTCTGGTACGCACAATACCGGCAAGCCATGTAGGAGGGCCGGGCCGAAAAATCTCCCGATCGTATTCCGGAATAGACCTTGCGGATGGCGGCCGCCGTTTTTTCCAGATCCTCCTCCGTTTTTTTGGCACGGCCGACCCGGCCGGACTCCAGGAAATGAAGCTCCACGCCGTCGGGGATTTTCCCGTATTGTTTCCGATAGGCCAGGGCGTAGAGGGACAACTGAAGGCTTTTTCGGGTTTCCTCATCCGCTTTTTTCTGGCTCTGGACGTTGGACGACTTGTAATCGATCACGCGAACCTCACCGTCGACTTCATCGATCCGGTCCCACCGGCCGGTTACTTTGGCGGACTCCGGACCCGAATCATTGAAAAATTTAAACCCTTTCTCGACCGCGGCCGGCACGATGACGGAGGCTTCCTCGTTCTGGAAAAATCGCCGGAGCGTTTCACGCCCGGCCGCCAGTCGCCGCTCCTCATGTTCGCGGCTCAGGAAGCCGTCGTTGACCCAGGCGTTTTGAAAGACCTGCAGAAGTTGATCCAGCGGCATGGGCTTTCCCGTCATTTTTTGGCGAAGGAAGGCCTGGACCGCCGTGTGCAGCGCGCTCCCGTACATCACCGTCGGGGGACGCGGGACGGGCGGCCGGATCAGATGGGCGAATTTGTATTTCAGCGGACAGGTGAGATAATCGTCGATCTTGTAATAACTCAAGACGGGGGACTCGGCAGGATGGTAGGCCGCGACGTTGGGATCGACCGGCGGCCCGGCCAATCGACGGATAACTTCCAGGGCCGCCGAACGCCGGATCGGGATCGTTTTTTCATCCACGTCCAGCGCTTCCAAAACGAAGCGGCTGACCCGGCGGGGTTTTCCGCTTCCGTAATCCCGCGCCGAAGTGAGATACAACTCTTCTTTGGCCCGGGTCATGCCGACGTAAAATAAGCGCCGCTCCTCCTGAAGATGGAAGTCGCCGGCCGGCAGTTTGTCCTTGATCAGCGTCTCCGGAAAATCGATGGGGTCGCCGCGTTCGCGGCTGGGGAATTTCTGTTCCACCAGGCTCACCATGAACACGACCCGAAACTCAAGCCCCTTGGCCTTGTGCACCGTCAGAACGCTCACCGTGTCCTGATCCGTTTCGATTTCGGCCACCGCCGGGTCGTCGCCGGCGCGGATGAGCGCGTCCAGGTAGCGGATGACCTGCGGGACCTGCTCGTGCTTAAGAACGGCCTCGATCCGACGGATTTTTTCAAAAAACTCCCCGATGTTTTTGATCTTGAGTTCGGATTCCAGGGACTCGGCCTTGGTCAGCTCCGTCAAGTACCCGGTCCGCTGGAGAAATCGGTAGAGAAGAATGGAAGCGGCATACCGTCCCGATTCCTCCCGAAAGTTTCGGATGTCCTGAAGCAGTCGGGTGATGACGCTCATGGCTTCACTGGAAGCGGTGAAAAGGTCCGGTTCGTTTCTAAATTGTGAAAAAACCTCTTCCAGTCTCAATTTTTTCCGGTCGGCCAGGTTGGAGCATCGGATCAGGGTTTCCATGTCGAGACGATAGATTTCGGATGCGGCCAGTTGGTAGAGGCTCAAACTGTCGGCGGGGTCGGCCAGGACCCCGAGGAAGGCGGCAAGGGTCCGGACTTCCTCCCGTCGGTAAAGCCCGCGGTTGCCGGTGAACGAGTATGGAATCCGCTTCATGTTGAGCGCCCGCATGAACGGTTCCGCGTCCTGATTCGCCCTCACCAGGACCGCGAAATCCTTGTAGAGATAATTTCCCGTGTCCACTTTTTCCTCGATCGTACGGGCCACGGCGTCGGCTTCGGCCGAGACGGTATCGTAGGCCAGATGAAGCACCGGCACGTCGCCCGGGCGGTTGGCCATCAAGCGCTTGTCGATCGCGTTCCGGACCTCCAGACGATCCGGATTGTTGAAACGGATCAGGCGGTAGGCGGCGTCCAGAAGGGTTTGAGTGGAGCGGTGGTTTTCGGTCAACACCACCTGCCGGGCGTCCGGGTAGTGCTCCATGAAGTTGAGAATGTTGCTGATCGCCGCCCCGCGGAATTTATAGATGCTCTGATCGTCGTCCCCGACCACGACGATATTTTGATGGCGCCGGGCCAGCAGGCGAACCAGTTGGAACTGGGTGTAATTGGTGTCCTGGAATTCGTCTACCAGGATGAAACGAAACCGGTCCTGATACCGCTGCAAGATCATGGGGTGGTTCCGAAAAAGGTTGAGGGGCTGCAACACGAGGTCCCCGAAATCGACCCGGCCCTCTTTCATCAAAAGACGTTGGTAAGCGGCATACGTCCGGGCCAGTTCCATCTGCTGTTGCGCGAGTTCCGCAAGGTTTTTATCTTTGGGTTTTCGCCGGGCCCGCTCAACCAAGCGTTCGGCAAAAACGAGATACTCGTCCGGACCGACGTCTTCATCCTTGGCCCGCGAGATGAGCGTCAGAATCGCCTCGACGTGTTTCGTGGGGTTGCCGAGCGGCCGGTAATAATCCAGCTCGAATTTAAACAGATGGTCGAGGAAAAAAATCACCTGTTCCGGACGGGAAAGAACCTGAAAGTCGCTGGTCAGGCCGAGTACCAGACCGTGTTCGCGCAGGACGCGCTCTCCGAAGGAATGGAACGTGCTGATGTGATAACCGAAGGCGCCCATCGGCACCAGTGTGTCCACGCGTTCTTCCATCTCATGGGCGGCCTTTTCGGTGAAGGTCAGGGCCAGGATCTCCTCCGGCCGGGCCGTTTGAGTCAGGATCAGGTGGGCGATCCGGTGGCTGATGACGAGCGTCTTGCCGGTTCCGGCGCCGGCGATGATCAGGAGCGGGCCCTTGTCATGCTCGATCGCCACCCGCTGTTGGGCCGTGAGGTCCATGGCCAATTCTACTTTGGGCTACGGTCAATGTCAAATTGTGAACACGGCGGCGGTCACGGTGGAAAAAACTTTGAGGGCTATGTTACCGTTTCACATTGGGATGCGAAGACAACGCTTAGAGATTATTCTCCGAACGTGGATACCCATGACGAATACCTCAGAAGGCCATAGTGTTTCATGGGTGCTTCGCAACCAAACTTTAATGTTCTCTGACACCATTCTTCACTTTTGGCCTTGCTTTACCCAATCAATCCCCGACCCTTGCATACATCACACCAACGATCTACCGAATCATCCCCACCCTCACTGGCGGCACACGCGCAGCATTTCGTGTCACTAAACTTCAATTCAATTTCGGATGGGGCTTGATCATGTTTGACATCTATACATAGGTGCCCACATTTTCGAATAAAAACCGGATTCTTATCCATGACTCGTCTTCTTTTACTTACGACGTAGCCCATCTACATACCAAATGTTAGTGGATCAGTTCCTTGCCCCAATAGCTCTATTAAGGATTAGAGTCGAGTCCTGAATTATCAGTTTTTCGATGCTTCAGTTTCGCCGGCCGTTGGTGATGAACCTTTTATTTTTATTTC
>DATIYJ010000065.1 GCA_035517655.1 Nitrospiria bacterium
TCTTTGACCATCGTGACCCCGAAAAAGTGAAATGGCTTGGTGAAAGAAAACTTGATGTTTAATCAGGGGGGGAGGCGGCCCGGGTCGGACCGGCTCCCCTCCGTCCCTTCGACCCAAGCTCGGGGTTTCACCTCGCGCGCGTCCATTTCCTCCTTGAATTTGCACGGGTCATCTGATATTCTACCGGCACCTTTCAAGCGAGGATCACGTTTTGTTCGTCCGAACCCAGCGAGCCATGCGAGCCCCCTTAGCAACGGAGGTATTGTGGCCACGCCCCTAGCCGCGCGGACCAAGCGCGTGACGTTCAAAACAATTCCGGTCTATCTGGCCTTAATCCTCCTGATATTCTTTGCCCGACCCACGCTGAGCTTGTTTGTTCCGGGTCTCATTTTCGTTCTGATCGGAGAGGCGCTTAGGGTCTGGGCCGCGGGCCACTTGAAGAAGACGAAAGAGGTGACGACCACCGGACCCTACGCCTACGTGAAGAATCCGCTTTATCTCGGGACCCTGCTGATTCTGATCGGATTCTGTTTGATGGCCCAAAACATGTATCTCCTGATCATCGGTCTGGCGATCTTTTTCGTTTATTACGCCCCGTTCAAGAAAAAACGGGAAGGGGATCGCTTGCGGGAGCATTTCGGCCGGGCCTGGGTCGATTACGACCGGGCCGTTCCGGATTATCTTCCGAGCCTTCACCCTTATCCGGGACGGGGAAGCGGACGCTGGGAAGCCAAATGGTTTTACGAGAACAGCGAGGACGGAACGGCCCTGGCGGTCGCCGTCGGCATCCTGGCGATCGGTCTTCGATTTTGGTTCGGCGCGGGACAATAAAAATTCAGCGAGGGGCAAATGAAGATTCAACGGGCGTTGATCAGCGTATCGAATAAGGAAGGGGTGGTCGAGTTGGCCAAGGGGCTGACGGCGATGGGGGTCGAGATCCTGTCCACCGGCGGGACGTCCAAGGCCTTGAAGGAGGCCGGGATTCCGGTGAAGGACGTGGCCGATTTCACCGGTTTTCCGGAGATGCTGGACGGCCGGGTCAAGACGCTCCATCCCAAAATCCACGGCGGGCTCCTGGCCCGGCGCGACGATCCGACGCATCTGGCCCAGATGAAACAGCAGGGTCTCGAGCCGATCGATCTCGTCGCCGTGAATCTCTATCCCTTCGAAGCGACCGTGGCCAAACCCGACGTCCGTTTCGAGGAAGCGATCGAGAACATCGACATCGGCGGCCCGGCCATGCTGCGTTCCTCGGCCAAAAATTTCGAGCACGTGACGGTGATCGTGGACCCCCGGGATTATCCCAGGGTGCTCGAGGAGCTCCGAAGCAACAAGGGGACGGTCTCCCGGGAAACGCGCTTGGGACTGGCCAGGAAGGTCTTCAACCACACCGCCCGTTACGACAGCGTGATCTCCGCGTATCTGGAGAACCGCGTCAAGGAAGCGGATCGGGTGCGCTTTCCGGGCGTCTTCACGCTGCAGGTTGAAAAGGTCGAGGATCTCCGCTACGGGGAGAATCCGCACCAGCAGGCCGCGTTTTATCGCGAGTTCCACCTCGCCGAGCCTTCCATATCGACGGCGAAACAGCTCCACGGCAAGGCGATGTCCTTCAACAATTTCCTGGACGCCAACGCGGGACTGGAGCTGGCGAAGGAGTTCGACCGAACGGCCGCGGTCATCATCAAGCACAACAATCCGTGCGGCGTGGCGACGGGCGAGACGCTGCTCGAGGCCTACACCCTCGCCCGGACGACGGATCCGATCTCGGCGTTCGGCGGGGTGATCGCGTTCAACCGGCCGGTGGACGTCGAGACGGCGGAAGAGATCGCGAAGATGTTCGTGGAAATCGTGATCGCGCCGGGTTTCGAACGCGGCGCCCTCGACGTGTTTAAAAAGAAAAAAGACCTTAGGCTGCTTGACGTCGGCCCCGATTTGAACGCGACGTGGGAGCGGCGGGGCGGGATGGACATGAAGCGGGTGGTCGGAGGACTGATCCTGCAGGACCGCGACCTGGGCCGCATCGACGATCCGAGAAAGCTGAAGGTCGTCACGAAGCGCAAACCCACGGAGGAGGAGTACGACGCCATGGCCTTTGCCTGGATCGTCTGCAAACACGTCAAGTCCAACGCCATTGTGTATGCGAAACCGGGCCGGACGATCGGCATCGGCGCCGGCCAGATGAGCCGGGTCGATTCGGTGAAGATCGCGATCATGAAGGCGCAGTCTTCGCTTTCCGGGGCCGTGATGGCTTCGGACGCCTTCTTCCCCTTTCGAGACGGACTGGACGAGGCCGCGAAGGCGGGCATCCGTGCCGTGATCCAGCCCGGCGGCTCGATCAAGGATGAGGAGGTGATCCGGGCCGCCGACGAGCACGACATGGCGATGGTGATGACCGGCATGCGGCATTTCCGTCATTAGGAGAGGAGGCCGCTCGAAATGTCCATCTGCGCCCCATGAAAATCCTCGTCATCGGAAGCGGCGGTCGGGAGCATGCCCTGGTCTGGAAAATGTCCCAGAGCCCGAAGGGAGCGACTCTTTATTGCGCGCCCGGCAATCCCGGAATGGCCCGTCTGGCGGACTGTGTTCCCATCAAAAGCGATGATCTGAACGGACTCCTTAACTTTGCGAAGCGGGAGGGGATCGACCTCACGGTCGTGGGACCGGAGGGCCCCTTGACGATGGGTATCACGGACCGCTTTCGGGAGGCCGGGCTTCCCGTCGTGGGTCCGTCGCGGAAAGCGGCCGAGATCGAGTCCAGCAAGGCCTTTTCAAAATCGTTCATGGAACGGCATGCCATACCCACCGCCGTCGCCAAAATTTTTCATGAGCCGGAAGCGGCCGTCCAATACGTCAAACAACATGGGGCGCCGATTGTGGTCAAGGTGGACGGTTTGGCCGCCGGCAAAGGCGTCGTCATGGCGCAGGACGAGGCCGAGGCGATCCGGGCGATCGACCTGATCATGCGCCGGAAGACCTTCGGCGAAGCCGGAAACCGGATCTTGCTGGAAGAACAACTGGAAGGCGAAGAGGCCTCCTTCCTGGTCTTCACCGACGGGAAGACGGTCATCCCGATGGCGACATCCCAGGATCATAAGCGCGTCTTCGATCAGGATCAGGGTCCCAACACCGGCGGCATGGGCGCGTATTCGCCGGCGCCCGTGCTCTCGGAAGAGTTGCAGGAGCGGGTTCTCCGCGACATCGTCCGGCCCACGATCGACGGTCTGGCCCGGGAGGGCAGGCCGTTTCAGGGGATATTGTACACGGGTCTGATGCTCACCCGGAGCGGGCCGAAGGTTTTGGAGTACAACGCCCGTTTCGGCGATCCGGAGACGCAAGTGATCCTGCCGCGTCTTGAGAGCGACCTGGTCGAAATCCTCCAGGCGCTTTCGATCGGGGCCCTGGACCGCGTCCGGGTCCGGTGGAGCCCCAAGGTCTCGGTTTGCGTCGTGTTGACCGCAAAGGGATATCCCGCGACCTATGAATCCGGCCGCGCCGTCCTCGGCATCGATGAGGCCGAATCCCAAAACGGCGTGGTGGTCTTCCACGCCGGGACCGCCGTTCGCGACGGAGAGCTGGTGACGGCCGGCGGGCGTGTATTGGGCGTGACGGCCGTCGGACGCGATTTCCAGCAGGCCCGCGAGTTCGCCTACGCCGCGGTGAGCCGGATCCGCTTTGAGGGCATGCATTGCCGGATGGACATCGGTCTCAAAGGGATCGAGAGTCTCAAAGGACGGAAGGGGCCCGAGAGCCTAAAAGCGGCGGGGTGAATACCCTCCGCGCGCGCGCTCGTTTAAAAATAAAGAGGTCGGGATGACACTGCCGGACAGACCCTTGCTGAGCGTCGTTGTGCCGGTCTATAACGAAGAGGCCGTTTTGCATGAATTCTTTAAACGGCTCCAAGCGGTCCTCAACGAGCTGCGCGGACTTTCCGGCGCGGAAATTATTTTTGTGGACGACGGCAGCCGCGACGGCACGGCGAGGATCCTGTCGGAGCTGGTTCGCTGGAACAAATCCGTCAAGGTGCTTCAGTTCTCCCGAAATTTCGGCCATCAAATCGCGTTGACGGCGGGACTGGATCATGCGAAAGGGGATGCGGTCGTGGTGATCGACGCGGATCTCCAGGACCCGCCCGAGACGATCCCCCGCTTGCTTGACAAATGGCGGGAAGGGTATGAAGTGGTCTATGCCGTCCGCGAGAGCCGCGAGATGGACTCCTGGTTCAAGCGGAGCACGGCGCGGCTGTTCTACGCCCTCATGCGGATAATCGGAAACCTCGACCTCCCGATGGATGCCGGGGATTTCCGCCTGCTGGACCGAAAAGTCGTGGATGCGTTTCGGTCCATCGGCGAACGCCACCGCTTTGTCCGCGGGCTCACGCTTTGGGTCGGGTTCCGCCAAACGGGCGTTCTCTACGCCCGCGCGGAACGCTTCGCCGGAAGCACAAAATACCCCTTCGGCAAGATGCTCAAACTGGCCTGGGACGGCGTGACCTCTTTTTCCTTTGCTCCTCTGCGGCTCGCGATCTATCTCGGGCTGATCGTGTCGGTTTTAAGTTTTCTGTTGGGGCTTTTTGTGATTTTTGGACGGTTTTTTTTCGACCGGACCGAATTCCTGGGTTTCCCGACGCACGGGTGGGGCTCGCTCATGGTGGCGGTCTTGTTCCTGGCCGGCGTCCAGCTCATCGTTCTGGGCATGATGGGCGAGTATCTGGGGCGGACCTATGACGAAGTCAAACGCCGTCCGCTCTATATCCTTCGGGAGAGAATCGGCTTTGATGAGTAAGCCGACACCCGGTCATCCCCGTCGATTGCGGGTGAGCCGAAAGGGGCTGATCCGGGCGGGCGTGATCGTCGCTCTCCTTCTGCTCGTCTTTCTTGAGGACGGTCCGATCCGCGGCGTCATCAAGGATCTTCGGGTCCATGCGGTGTTGAAACTGATGCATCTTCTGACCTGGCTCGGGCGGGGTTGGGTCCTCGGGGCGGAGGCGATCGCACTCTACGGAATCGGCCGGTGGCTGAAACGGCCCGAATTAAAGCAGGCGGGCGTACGGTGTTTGATCGCGGTGTCGGTCGCCGGCGCGGCCGTGCAGGTGATCAAGCATCTGGTCGGACGGCCACGCCCGAGACTGGTGGACAGGGGCATCGTGGATTGGGGCCCGTCCTTTGTGAGCGGACACGACTCGCTCCCTTCCGGCCACACCATATCGGCCTTCGCCATGGCCGCGGTCCTTTCGGCCTTCTATCCGGCGGGTCAATGGATCTGGTATGCCCTCGCCGTCCTGGTGGCTTTTACGCGGATCTACATCGACGCGCATTTTCCCTCGGATGTCTTCGTCGGGGCCGTCTTGGGCGTGCTGATCGGCGTGTGGGCTTCGCGCCTGAAACGGGAGCGGCTTAAATCATGACCCGGGACACCGGCTTCTGGACGGCGCTGATGCTGGGGGGCTTCCTGTTTTTCTATCAGCTCGGCGCCGTGCCGCTGTTTGATCTGGACGAAGCGATTTACGGCGAAACCGCCCGGGAAATGGTGGAAACCGGAAACTGGATCACCCCGCAATTCAATTACTCGCCCGATTTCGACAAACCGGTTCTGCTGTACTGGTTCATGGCCGCGACCTTCCAAATCTTCGGCCCGTCCGAGTTCTCCGCGCGCTTGCCCTCGGCCGTTTTCGGCCTCGCCCTGCTGGTCATGGTCTACGGCTTCGCCCGGCGGGCCGCGAACGCCCGCACCGGATTGCTCGCGATGCTGATCCTGTCCAGCAGCCTTGAGATGGTGGCGCTTTCCCACGCCGCGTTGACCGACATGCTCCTGGTCTTCTTCATCACCGCCGCCTTGGCCTGTTTCTATCTGTTCTACAAAACGGAGCGCGACTTCTGGCTGGCCGGGGTTTATCTGGGCGCGGCCCTGGCGGTTTTGACCAAGGGCCCGGTCGGTCTTGTTCTGCCGGGTTTGACCATTTTCCTTTTCATCATCACGGTCGGTCCGCGGGACAAGCTTCTTCGAAAAATCCGGCCGGGATGGGGGATGCTTATTTTTTCCGCCGTCGCGCTCCCGTGGTATGCGGCGATCTTTTGGCTTCACGGCGCGGACTTCTGGGATTCCTTTATTCTCCGGCACAACATCGATCGCTTTACCTCCGTGATCGGAGGCCATGCCGGCGCCCCGTTTTATTATCTGGCGGTCCTGGCGATCGGTTTTTTCCCATGGGCGGCGTTTATTCCCGCGTCGCTCCTTTCGATTTTTACCGCTTCGGATTCCTCCGAGCGATGGAAACATATCCGTCGCTTCCCGGTGGAACGTCCCTTGGAATGGTTTCTTTTGTTGTGGGCGGCCGTTGTTTTCCTGTTTTTCACGGCGGCCGGGACCAAGCTTCCGAGCTATATCGCGCCCGCCGTTCCGGCGCTGGCCGTTTGGGTCGCCTGTTACCTGGACCGGAGGATGGATGCATCCTCCTCGACGGACGCGGCGGAAGACCGGCTCTCCCTGGGCTTGATGGCGGTCCTGACCGTGATCACGGCCGGCCTTCTCCTTTCCATTCCCCAAGGGATTGAATGGGCCCGGATGAAGTACGGCGCCCTGGCCCCCTTCTTGGTCCAGCCGATCGATCTGAACCGGGTTTTGATGACGATGGCCGCGATTCTTTTGGTCGGCGTGATGACCTACGCGTCGCTGTTGCGCTTGATGAGACGGTGGGCGGGGTTCATGGTGTTGGTGCTGATGATGGGCGCGTTTGTGTTCGTCCTGCTGTTCGATTTCATCCCGTCGGTGAGCGGGTATGTGCAAAGGCCGTTGCAGGACCTCACCGAACAGACGCGGGGATGGATCCGTCCCGAGGAGCCTCTCGTGGTGTTCGGCATGAGAAAACCCAGCATTCTGTTTTACGCCCGCCGCGGGGCGGTCATCTTTAAATCGAATCAACAAGAAGACCTGCGTCGTTTCGTCTCATCGAATCGCCATGCGGTGGTGTTGAGCCAGGTCGCTTTGATTCCGGTCCTGGACGCCGTGCCTCAGCTCACGATCCGCGCGGAGCAAGGAGGGTATGTCCTGGCCACCAATTTCTAAGTTCGACCTCTCGATTCCGGTCTCGTCCGGGCCCCGCCGATGGCTGACGACCGCGTTCAAAGCGGTCGTCAGCCTGGGCTTGCTTGCCTACCTGTTCAGCCAAATCGACGTCCGGTCGGTGGGGCGGTCGTTACAGAATCTTCATGCCGGCTACTTTATTTTGGCATGGGTCGCTTATTTCGGACTTCAGTTCGCGGGCGTTCTTAGGTGGAGGATCATGGTGCGGATTCAGGGTTACGAGCATCCGTTTGGCCGCTTGACCGCCTTCCACTTTATCGGGTTGTTTTTCAACCTCTTTCTTCCGACGTCGATCGGGGGCGACCTGGGGAAGTGTTATTACCTGGCCGAGAGTCGCGCCGATGTCCTGCGGGCCATGGCGACGGTCCTGGCCGATCGGATCAGCGGGATGGTCGCCGTTCTCGGCATCGCATCGGCGGCCATTTGGGCCGGCCGGTCGGTTGTGATCCCGGTCTGGATGACCGTGGTTACGCTCGGCGGGGCCGGTCTGCTGGCGCTGGGTCTCCTGCTGCCTTTCGGGTTTCCCGGTCTATTGCGGAAATACGTCCTGCCGTATCGCTATTGGGAAAATCCCAGGTTTTTGGCGGTCTCCCTGGCCCTTTCATTTATCATCCAGCTTGCCATGGTCGTCATTCATATGTTGATCGGCCGGGCGGTGGGCGTCTCCGTCCCGTGGGAGTTTTATTTTGTTTTCGTGCCCCTGGTGAGCGTCGCGGGAATGATCCCGATCAGCCTCAACGGTCTGGGTGTTCGTGAAGGCGCGTACGTTTATTTTTTAGCCCAGGCGGGCGTCTCCGCTCCGCCGGCCATGGCCTTCGCCGTTCTCTTTCTGTTCCTGATCACCGGGCTGAACGTTCTTGGCGGTCTCGGCTGGATTCTATTGTCCGGTCCCGTTCCAAGCGTCAAAACTTGACCCGCAGACCGCGGAAGGCTATATTAATTACCTAAAATGAACAAAAGGGTCGCTCTCAATTGGCTTCCGCCGTCTGTGGGAATCGACTCGGCGAGCAAAGCGAGCGAGAGGGGGAGGCTTCATCCGGCTTCGCCGGCGGAGGGGGCGACGCTAGCCCCCATAATGAATGAATGGAGGAGAAGAACGATTGCGAAAACCGTTGGTCAGCATCGTCATGGGCAGTGAATCGGATTTGGCTGTGATGGAACAGGCCGCCGTGATTTTGGACGAATTCGGCGTGGCCCACGAATTTGCGATTACATCGGCCCACCGCTCGCCGGATTGGACGCGGCGTTACATTTCCGAGGCGGAGAAAAAAGGGGTCGAGATCTTTATCGCCGGGGCCGGGGGCGCGGCCCATTTGGCCGGCACCGTGGCTGCGCATACGACGCGCCCTGTGATCGGCGTTCCCATCGATTCGTCCTCCTTGAAGGGTCTGGACGCTCTTCTTTCGACCGTGCAGATGCCGGGGGGCGTCCCGGTCGCCACGATGGCGATTGGAAAAGCCGGGGCCAAGAACGGGGGAATCCTTGCGGTCCAAATATTGGCAATCAGCAACAAGGTATTGGCAAATAAAATCAAAGAATTTAAAATAAAACTTGAGGAAGAAGTTGAGGCCAAAGCAAGACGTATCCAAAGGGCAGGTCGTCAAGGTTGATCCTCTGCGACCGGAATCCGCTTCATCCCGGGAAGCGGTCAACCGGGCGGTTCAGCGGATCAAATCGGGCGGAATGATCGCCTATCCGACCGAGACTTTTTACGGGCTTGGGGTAGATCCTCTCGACGCGGCCGCGGTTGAACGTCTGTTCACGGTCAAGGGACGGGAGCCGGGCAAGCCGATCATGATCGTCGTGGATGAAATCAAACGAGCGGAAGGAGTCATCGGAACCATATCACCGGAGGCCTGGGATCTGATGCGGAGATTTTGGCCCGGTCCCTTGACGCTCTTGTTGGCGGCCTCCTCCCGGCTGCCTTCCGCGGTCACGGGCGGATGCGGGAAAGTCGGGATACGGGTTCCCTCGCATCCGGTCGCCCTTAGGCTTCTTCAGTCCCTCCGTCAACCTCTGACGGCCACAAGCGCCAACCGTTCCGGCGAACCGGGCGCCACGACGGCCCAAAACGTGTATGAAACGCTGGGTCCCGACCTGGACCTCATCATCGACGGAGGCGAGACTCCCGGCGGGAACGGCACAACGATTGTCGATATGACCTTCCATCCCCCGCGCTTGATCCGGGAGGGTAGGATACCCTTCCGTGACGTCCTCGCCGGTCTCGGATTGAGCCTCACGGAGGATCATGAATGGTGAGATCCGCGTTCAAGAAGATCACCGGCCGTCTGAAGCATCTCCGCCTGAACACCAAGCTCCAGCTCATGATGCTCTCGCTGTTGTTTTTATCCCTGTTGGCCTCGTTGGCCTTCTACTGGCTGACGGAAAAGGCGGTCGTCAAGGAAATTATGGCCGACACGGAAGACCTGACGACGGCGATCCAGATCAGCGTCGAACAATTGACGACGCACGGGGCCACGGACGAGGCCCGGCTGAGGGATTACGTCAAACGACTCAATAAAAAGGGCGTCAAGGAGATCTCCGTTCTAAGCAACGAGAATCAGGTCATCGCCAGTTCCAATCCGCATCGGAAAGAACGACCCCCGGACCCCAAGCGTCGCGATCTGGTGATTACGGAGCGGATCGGGGAGGATGCGGGAACCAAGAAAGACCAGAAACCCTACAATATCCTGGTTCCAATCGTGGTCGGCGGAGAACAGTTGGGCTATGTCCATATCATCATGATCATGGATGACTTCAATCGTCTGATCCGGGAAAGTTTCTATACGCGTTTGGCCGTGCACATCGTTATTTTTTCGGTCGGGATTTTTCTTTCATTCTTTTTGGCCTGGCACTATACCCGGCCCATCAAGCAGGTCGTGGAGGCGGCTAAAAACGTTGCGGCCGGGGATTTGAGCACGCCGCTGGTGGTGCAGGGGGGCGGAGAAGAGATCGGCGAACTGACCCGGAGCTTCAACGAGATGGTGGAGAAGCTTCGCTTGCAAAAATCCCTTGAGGGACGCCTGCGCCATGCGGAGCATCTCTCGGCCGTCGGCCAGCTGGCTTCCGGCATCGCCCATGAAATCCGCAATCCCCTGAACCTCATCAATCTCAGCATCGACCACCTGCGCGTTCAGTTGGATAAGGCCCATTTTCTCGATAAAGCGGAGATCGACTCCTTGGTGGCCAACATCAAAACCGAGATTCATCGGCTGAACCGGATGATTGAAAATTTTCTCGATTTTGGAAAACCGCTCCGCCTCCAGATGCAATCCGCCGATTTGGCCGGCATTTTATCCGAAGTGCTGCAGCTCGCTCTTCCCAAAGGAGTGGATCAGGGGGTTCGATTCGAGACCCGTGGAATTCACGAACTTCCCAGGGTGCTGGTCGATGTGGAACAGATCAAGAACTGCTTCGTGAACATCACCCTGAACGCGCTTCAGGCGATGAGTCAGGGAGGGGTGCTGCGGATTCACGCGCAGGCGGATGACGAAAACAACCGGGTGCTGGTGCATTTTGAAGATAACGGCTCCGGAATCGAGTCGGACCATCTTCAGAAAATCTTCGAGCCCTATTTTACGACCAAGAAACTCGGCATCGGGCTGGGACTGGCGTTGACGAAGCGGGTCTTGGAAGAGCACGGCGGGACCATTTCCGTCGCCAGCGCAAAAGGAATGGGAACAACCGTCACCATTTCGCTTCCCATGGAAGCCGTGCCTGCCGGCAGGCCCACCGCGGCGGGCAGGCGGGGGGTTCATGCATGAAACAGGGAAGTATTCTGGTCATCGATGACGAACGATCCCAGCGTGAAATTATGGCGCTCATTCTCCGGTCCGAGAAATACGAGGTGGATCTGGCCTCGACGGCCAAGGAGGCCGTCGGCAAGTTCCAGTCCGGTGAGTACGATGTCGTTCTGACGGATCTAAAATTACCGGATACGGAAGGCCTGGGCATCGTTCAGAGGATTTTTCAGCTGGACCCGTCGGCTTCCGTCATCATCATGACGGCGCACGGCTCGATCGATTCGGCCGTCGAGGCGATGAAGCTGGGGGCCTTGGATTACATTACCAAGCCCCTGGAGCGGGAAGAACTTTTGATCGCCGTAAAGCGGGCCTTTGAAAAGATATCGCTCGTCAAGGAAAACACCAGGCTCCGTCAACAACTTCAGGATAAATTTCATATCAACAACATCATCGGGAATCATCCCCGCATGCAGGAGGTTTTCGAAGTCGTCAAGAAAATTTCAAACAGCATGGCGACCGTTCTGATCAACGGGGAGTCCGGAACCGGGAAGGAACTCCTGGCCCGGGCCATTCATTTCAACAGCGCCAGAAAAGACAAACCCTTCCAGGCGATCAATTGCGCCGCGATTCCCGATACGCTCATCGAAAGCGAGCTGTTCGGTTATGAAAAAGGGGCGTTTACCGGAGCGACGGGTCAACGGATCGGACTTTTCGAAGCGGCCGACGGCGGGACGCTTTTTCTGGACGAAGTCGGAGACCTCAGCCTTCACCTTCAGGGCAAGTTGCTTCGCACGCTCCAGGAGCGGCGCATCCGGCGGATCGGGGGATCGGAAGAGACGGCGATCGATGTCCGCGTCATTGCGGCCACCAACAAACGCCTGGACCAGGAGATCAAAAAGGACCAGTTCCGGGAAGACCTTTATTACCGGTTGAACGTCATTTCAATCCAGATGCCCCCGTTGCGCGAGCGCGGGACGGATATTCCGGAACTGGTGCGCCATTTTATCCGGATCTACAACCAAAAAACGGGCAAGCAGATCCAAGGCATCAGTCGGGACGCGATGCGCAAACTGCTTGAGTATTCCTGGCCTGGAAACGTTCGCCAGTTGGAATCGTCCATCGAACGGGCGGTTCTCCTGTGCGAGCAGGATGTCATCGGGGTCGCCGACCTTTCTCCTGAAATCTGCCGTCTGCCTTCCCCGATGACGGGGCTCGGCCTTGAGTTGCCCGCCGAGGGCATATCGCTTGAAGAACTGGAGCGTGAATTGATTTTCAAAGCCATGGAGCAATCCGAATGGATCATCATGAAAGCGGCGAAACTACTGGGTCTGACCTATAAAACACTGCAGTACCGCTTGGAAAAATACGGGATCAAAAAACCCGGCGTCCCTGCCGCAAATGAGGCAGACAAAACCCCAGAAAAGGCGTAGAGGTCCGAAAGATGTTTATTGGAATGCCGCAGTCCCGATCCAACACATGAAGATCAATAGAGATTTTTAAAATCCGGATTTTAAAAAATTGGCATGAAAGATGCTTTTAGATAATAGGTTGTGCCATGTCTTACGATAAAGACGCGCAACAAATCATTAAAACTTTGAGAGGAGGTGAATGATATGCGGAAAATGATCCTGTCAGCAGTAATTTTCTCCTTCTTGTTTTTGCCTGTTTTGTCCGGCTGTGAATCAAAACAATTGAAGGAGGAAAACGCCACACTGAAACAGCAGGTGGACACCCTGTCAAAAGACAAGGCCGGGATGCAGTCCCAGATGAGCCAGACCATGGCGCAGCTGGATGACATGAAGAAGAAGAATGCCGACCTTGAGAAGGAGAATGGAGACCTTAAAGCCAAGCTCGCGGAACTTCAGAAAAAGTCTCCGAAGCAGCCCGCGAAGCCTGCGTCCAAGCCGGCCGCGAAGAAGAAGAAATAACGTCGGTGCAACGAGTCGAGGAGGCGCCGGCCCGAATTCACTTCGCGAAGCGGAGGGCCGGATCGGAAATATTAAGAGCCGTTTTGTTTTGCGCACCCATTTAGAGAGGAGGTGAAAATACATGAAGCGAATGATTCTAGGTTTGATCGTAACGGTCGCCGTACTGTCCATGGTCAGCATGAGTTGGGCGGGTATGGTCACGGGCGAGTTGACCAAGATTGACGGCTCCTTCTATGTGGTCAAGGAAAAGAACGGGACAGAGCACCGCATCCATTTTGACGACTCGACTCAGAAGACCGGGGAGATCAAGGCCGGGGCGAAGGTCGAAGTGGACGATGCGAACGGGCATGCAAAATCCATCAAAGCCATGGACATGAATATGGACATGAAGATGGACAAGAAGTAGTTTATATTTTTTTATAAAAGAGGCACGGTGTCGTCCGGCATCGTGCCTCTTTCTTTGCGAGGGTCCGTTTCATGGTTTTCGAGATCGGAGGGCCTTCCAGCGCCTCCATTTCGGGTTTTCCTCGCTTTGGGCGAGCCCGGGCGGTTGATCTTTTTTGCCTTTTCTTGTATCATTACTAGGATGCATTTTTAAAATCCGGGTCCTGAATATGCCGCGTCTCACTTATAAGGCCGCCGGTGTCGATATCGAGGCCGGCGATGCATTTGTCCGGACGATCAAGCCGCTGGTCCGTTCCACATTCCGTCCGGAAGTGCTGACCGATATCGGCGGATTCAGCGGGCTGTTCGCGCTCGAAGCCAAGAAGTATAAAGAGCCCGTGCTGGTTTCCGGAACGGACGGGGTCGGAACGAAACTCAAGCTCGCCATTGAGATGGACCGGCACGACACCATCGGGGTCGATCTGGTGGCGATGTCCGTCAACGATGTCGTCGTAACGGGCGCCGAACCTCTCTTCTTTTTGGACTATCTTGCAACCGGCAAACTCCGGCCGCGGACCTCGGTGGACGTCATCCGCGGAATTGTCGAAGGCTGCCGTCTGGCCGGATGCGCCCTGCTGGGCGGAGAAACGGCCGAGATGCCTTCGTTCTATGCGGAGGGGGTTTACGATCTGGCCGGGTTCGCGGTGGGCGTGGTCGAAAAAAGCCGCGTCATCGACGGCCGCCGCATTATGGCCGGCGACGTGTTAATCGGTCTTGCCTCAAGCGGCCTTCACAGTAACGGATTTTCCCTGGCCCGCAAGATTTCCTTTGAGGTGGCGGGACATAAAATCACCGACCGGATCCCCGGATGGACCCGCCGTCTGGGCGAGGAGCTTCTGACCCCGACCAAAATCTACGTCAAGCCCATTTTGCAATTGGTCCGCGATCTGGACGTCAAGGGATTGGCCCATATCACCGGCGGGGGATTGACCGGCAATCTTCCGCGCATTCTTCCCGAGGGTTGTCAGGCGCAAATCAAACGGGGGAGCTGGCCGGTCCCGCCCGTCTTCGAATGGCTCGAAAAACAGGGGGGGGTTGCGATCGAAGAGATGTATCGCGTCTTCAACATGGGGGTCGGCATGGTGGCCGTCGTCGGTCCAGACCAGGCCGACCGGGCGATCGAGAGACTCAAGGATTTATCCGAGCCGGCTTTTTTGATCGGCAAGGTCATCCCGGGGGAGCCGAAAGTCGTTTATGAGTAACTCCAGGCTTCGGTTGGGGGTTCTGGTCTCCGGCCGCGGCTCAAACCTTCAGGCAATCCTTGACGCCGCCTCGGCCGTGAGGACCGACCCAGCGAGCAAGGCGAGCGAGAAGGGGAGGCTCCATCCGGCTTCGCCGGTGGAGGGGGCGACGCGAGCCCCTTTAATCGACGCAAGCGTGGAAGTGGTCGTCAGTGATAGATCGCAGGCCCAGGCCCTCGACCATGCCCGCCGGAGCCGCATCCCGGCCTTTTTTCTGAATCCCAAGGACTACGCCGGCCGTGAAGCCTACGATGAGGCCCTTGTTCATCTCCTGCGCGAGCACCGGGTTGACTTAGTCGTCCTGGCCGGTTACATGCGCTTGATCACGTCCCGTTTGATCGAACCCTACAAAAATCGGATCATCAACATTCATCCCAGCCTCTTGCCGGCCTTTTCCGGGCTTCACGCGCATCGACAGGTTCTGGAATGGGGCGCCCGTGTCTCCGGCTGCACCGTCCATCTCGTGGATGAATCGATGGACCAGGGCCCGATCATCATTCAGGCCGCGGTGCCGGTATTCGACGAGGACACCGAAGAAACGCTGGCGGCGCGGGTTCTGGAGCAGGAGCATCGGATTCTTCCGCAGGCCATCCAGTATTTTGCGGAGCAGCGCCTGCACGTTTCGGGGCGGCGGGTCATTCTCAAGGCGGCGCAAAAAATGACCGGGGCGAAGATCGTATCGCCCATGATCGAGATCGGTTTTTAAAAAAATATTCTCGAAACGGGAGGATCATCGGCCATGTTGCTCAATGACACGTTCTTGCTCGCATGCGCGTATCTGAAGGAAGGGAATTACACGGAAGCGCTGGTTTACTTCCGCCGCTTGTTGGCGGCGTATGAGGAGGATGCGTCTTCCACGGTCCCGCCGGAACTGCTGTCCTATTTCGGTCTGGCCTTGGCTTTCGGAGAAAACCGGACCAAGGAGGCCGTCACCTACTGCACGACGGCGATCAAGAAGGAATTTTACCGGCCCGAGTTTTTCGTGAACCTTGCGCGCGTTTATTTGTGCGCGAATCGCCGGTCCAGCGCGGTGGACGTGCTGTACAAGGGGCTCAAGATCGACAATCAGGACCCCGCCATTCTGGCGGAGCTCCGCCGGCTCGGCGTCCGGCGAAAACCGATCTTCGGTTTCCTGACGCGCAGCCACATGCTCAACAAATACCTGGGCATGATGACGTCGCGCTTCCGCGACAAAGACAAACCGGTCCGCAAGCCGGTGGCGTTATGACGATCGATTTAATCGATCTGCTCGAGGAGGAATTCAAGCTCAAGCGGTTGCGACGGATCGTGGATCAGGCGGCCGCGGATCTGCGATGGAGGACGGACTCGGAAGCGGGGGCGCGCCGTCGTATTGAGGAGGCCCGCGATCGCGTCCTGGAGCTGTTCCCCGACGGTGAGGAGCTGTTCGATCGGCTTTACAAACCCCGTTTTGAACGAATTTTTAAAGAACGGCTTGTGTCCGTCATGAATTTCAAATAGAATATCTCAAGCTTGCGTGGGGCTGTAGCTCAGTTGGGAGAGCGTCTGGTTCGCAATCAGAAGGCCGCCGGTTCGATCCCGGCCAGCTCCACCAGAATTTTTGCAGAGCAAAAATTCAAAGCATTCGAGCAGTGAAATAATAGATCATTGGAAAAGGATGGAGCGGCGCGAGAATGCGGTCTAAGCTCCACTGTCCCAACCGTGTATTCACCGACCCGGTGTGCCGCCCATTTTCATCTGCATCAGTTGAAGGTCTTTCCGAAACCCGCGCAGCGCGTTGACCGCGTCCACCAGCGTGTCATTATCCTGATCCGATAACGGGAAGCCGTCGAACTTTTTCGCCATCTCCAGGATGGTTTCCATATCCCGTCGACTGCAATTGGCCACGCGGATCAACCGTTCAATTTCCTGAGCCGTCATCTTCATCGATCATCCTCCCAATCTTCAGCGGGCCGCAGGGTCGTTCTTCATTTTATTTTTCTCCGTCCGCCGCCGGAAGGAAGAACAGGCCGGGCGACGGCCGAAGCGACCATGAGCAAAGCACGCGAGTCGAAAGACAGATCAAAACCCCACTGGATGTTACCCCGATCGACGGATGGAATCAAGAGGGGAAGTCGGCTTATAACCTCATTTATTTTTTTGACAAGCGCTGATTCGGTATGCTAAACTGGCATCAATTTTGTCGTGCCGGCCGCCTATTGCGATAGAAGCGGAATCGGGAAAAGCTCAGGAAAAGTAAGTACAAAGCGATCAAGCGAAGAAGAAAGCGGCGATAAGATAAAATGGCATCCAAAGACCAGTCTTCACACCTCATTGTCGTCATCGGGGCCGGGCCGGCCGGGATGGCGGTCGTCAACAACATGTCGAAGGCGGGCCGTCGGGTCGTGGTTTTGAACCGCGACATCAAGTTCGGCGGATTGGCCGAGTACGGCATTTTCCCGACCAAACACCGGCTGCGGGGCGGGCTCAAAAAAGGGTATTGGGACGTCCTGAATCGGGAAAATGTGGATTATTTCGGCAATGTGGCGGTCGGCGCCAACAACGACATCATGCTTTCGGACCTCAACGAGATCGGGGCAAGCGCTCTGGTCTTCGCCACCGGCGCGCAGGGGACGAAAACGATCGGCGTGGAAGGGGATAACGCGGTCGGCGTCTACCATGCCAAGGACGTCGTCTACCATTTTAATTTGTTGCCGGGCTTCAGCCAGAAGCCGTTTGAGATGGGCCAGCGGGTGGCCGTGATCGGAATCGGGGACGTGATGGTCGATATCGCCCACTGGCTGATCCGTTATAAAAAGGTGAAAGAGGTCACGGCCATCGCGCGACGCGGCCCCGCGGAGCGAAAGTACAATGCAAAGGAGATTCGCGCGGTCTGCTCCAACGTTGATCGGCAGGATCTGAGCGGGGAG
>DATIYJ010000066.1 GCA_035517655.1 Nitrospiria bacterium
TCGGATATATACGAATGGAATTTATTTGTCAAGCGCAAAATGCAGGGTTGCTGTCCGCCCTTCGTCCCATGATGACGAAATATCGGAAGCGGATGTTGAAGAAGCCAAAAAGTCGCTTTACGGCAAGATCGCGGTCTAAGAGACCGGCATGAACCACCTCACCGACACTAATGCCCTCCTCTGGCACTTCACCAACAAAAAGTCGCTTTTGATTTTAAGGCCCCCTTCATTTGACGCGCCGATCGGAAATCTCGCCGGCAGGGGGTTTCAAAAAGACCTTGCCAAGCTCCCGAGATTTCAGAGATGAGAAGGGTTTTTTTTAATTCCAGGTTTCGAACCGAAACGGTTTGATCGAGGAGATGATTTGAAAGTCCTTGCTGTTTTGAGTAATCAGCGTCGCGCCGATTCGCCGGCAGCAGAGCGCGATCAGGATATCGTTGATCAGCGCGAACCGCTTGGCTTTGAGATGGGGATGCTTGCGAATGATCTTCTGTCCGATCATCCCGGTTTCTTCCCAGTCCGGATAGAGGGGGTTGACGATTCGGTTCACGCGTTCGAACGGTTTGTAGAAGGCCCGGGCCCTTTTTACGGCCAGATCATGGAGGCAACCCAGGAGAAGTTCCTGAACAACGACGCTGCAGAAATAGGTGAAAGGGATCCGGCGGATGTAGTCGGCCTCGCGGCGGACGGCGAATTCGCGGTCCCGCATGCATCGGATATAGATATTCGAATCGAAGACATACCTAACGGCCATTGAGATCCACGAGGCCGCCGTACCCCGCGTTCTCTTTCCAGGCCTTCGCCGCTTCTTCCTGAAAGACGGCCATCTCCAGGGCCTTCTGGATCGCTTCCGTCTCCGATTTGGTTCCGAAAAGCTTCTGGGCCTTCTTGATCGTCGTTTCGTCCAGCCAGTAATTTTTGCGCTTCAACTGTCCCATGGATTCCCTCACAAATGTACGTATATAAATATCATAGATATACGTACATGTCAAGAGCCGACGCCCCAATCGACTTCAGCATGGCCGCCCTCCCCTCTCTCCACGCCAAAAAGATCTAAAAATCTCATCCGCACCGCGTCTTAAAAAGGCTTGCCAAGCTCCAAAGAATTCTGCAATAATGAAGCCGCTTAATTGGAGAAAATAAATGGCCCGACTCGGAGTCAATATCGACCATGTCGCCACGTTGCGCCAGGCCCGTGGGGGGAACGAGCCCGACCCGATCGCGGCAGCCGTGCTGGTGGAACTGGCCGGCGCCGACGGCATCGTGGTCCATCTTCGCGAAGACCGCCGACATATTAAAGACCGCGACCTGCACCTCCTTCGCGAAGTGATCCAGACCAAGCTGGACCTTGAAATGGCCCCGGTGGAAGAGATCGTCAAGATCGCGCTGGACGTGAAACCCCACATGATCACCTTCGTCCCGGAGCGCCGCGAGGAGCTCACGACCGAAGGGGGCCTCGACGTGTCCGGAATCCGGGAATCGCTCCGCGCCACGATCGCGCTTTTGCACGACGCGGGGATCGCGGTGAGCCTGTTCATCGAGCCGGACTTGGACCAGGTCAAGACCTCGCACCGGATCGGCGCCGATTACGTCGAAATCCATACCGGTCGCTTCGTGAACGCCAAGTTGCAGAAGGATGAGGACGCCCAGCTCGAGGCGATCGAGCAGGCCGCCAAGCTGGCCTACAAACTGGGAATGGGCGTCAACGCCGGCCACGGTCTCAACTACCGGAACATCAAACGGCTTCTACCGATCCATGAAATCGTCGAGTACAACATCGGCCACAGCATCATCTCGCGGGCCGTGATGGTCGGAGTTCAACAGGCCGTGCGGGAAATGAAGGACGTGCTGAGCAAAGGCTGATTCCCATTATCATCGGCATCGGGATAGATCTCGTGAAGAGCGCCCGCATCAAGGACGCCGTCCAGAAATGGGACAAGCGGTTCTTGAATCGAATCTTCACCCCCCTTGAACAGGAATACGCCTTCGCGCACAAGGTCCCCTATCTTCATCTGGCCGGGCGCTTCGCCGTCAAGGAGGCCGTCATGAAGGCGCTCGGCACCGGCTGGAGCCGCGGCGTCCGGTGGACCGAGATCGGCGTCGTCAACGAACCCGGCGATCCATCCGAAGGGTCGGCCAAAAGCGCGGGAACGGGCCGGCCGCGGGTGGAGGTGACCGGGAACGTCCGGCGGATGATGGGCGAGCGCGGCGTCAAGGCGATCCAGGTCAGCATCAGCCACGACACCGATTACTCCATCGCCCAGGTGGTCCTGATTGGAGAGGAAGGGTAAGGTGGCGTCGGTGGTTTCTTCGTAGGGGCGGCCCGGCGGGTCGCCCGGATAAAGGGCGAGGCAACGCCTCGCCCCTACACCGCAGAACAGGGCCCCGAAATGCACAGGATCCCCTAAATGCTTGTCGTCACCGCCGAAGAAATGAAGCGGCTGGACCGCCGGACGATCGAGGAGTTTCAGATCCCCGCCGCCGTCCTGATGGAAAACGCCGGGCTGCGCGTCGTCGAGGAGATCGAAAAGACCTGGGGGCCCGCGGGCGGGAAGACCGTCACGGTCGCGGTCGGCAAAGGGAACAACGGCGGCGACGGCCTGGTGGTCGCAAGGCACCTTCTGGAGCGCCAGGCCCGCGTCCACGTTTTTCTGCTGACCCCGCCGGATCAAATGGCCGGCGAAACACGGGCCAACCTCGAACGCTATCAAAAAAGCTCCGGCCGGGTCCGCGTCGTGACCGAAGTGACGCCCGGCGACCTGGATCAGGCGCTGTCGCAGAGCGATCTGATCGTGGACGCCCTCTTCGGGACGGGGCTCTCGTCGCCCGTGGAAGGTGCGGCCGCACGGATGATCGCGGCGATCATCGCGTCGGGAAAACCGGTCGTCGCGGTGGACCTCCCGTCCGGAATCCATACCGACACCGGCCAGGTGATGGGAATCGCCGTGAAGGCGACGGTCACGGTGACCTTCGCGCTTCCCAAACGCGGGCTGCTGCTCTATCCCGGATCAGACTATACCGGCCGTTTGAAGGTCGCGGACATCGGCATCCCGCCGGCGCTCGTCCGCCGGCTCTCCGGCGGGGTTCGGTGGATCACCGCGGCCGAGGTTTCGGAGGGGTTCGGCCCCCGGCCCTTGAACGCGCATAAAGGGACCTTCGGCCATGTGCTCGTGATCGCGGGTTCGGCCGGGAAAGGCGGCGCGGCCGTGATGGCCAGCCTCTCCGCGCTCCGGACCGGGGCCGGCCTGGTCACGCTCGCGCTCCCGTCCGGTCTCGAAGGGACCCTGCCCGACCGGCCGCTCGAGATCATGACGCTCCCGCTGCCCCAAACCGACGACCGGTCGCTGGGACGGGCCGCGCTGGAGCCGCTTTTGAAATTCGCCCAGGACAAATCGGTCGCGGCCGTCGGACCGGGGCTCTCCACCCATCCCGAGACGGCGTTTGTGGTCCACGGCCTGATCGAACAGCTCGCGATTCCGATGGTGATCGACGCCGACGGGCTGAACGTCCTGGCCGGCCGTCTGGATCTGCTCGCGCGGGCCCGCGCGCCGATCGTGCTGACGCCCCATCCCGGCGAGATGGCCCGCCTGATGGGATGGAGCAGCCAGGCGGTGCAGACCGACCGGCTCGGCACGGCGGCCGGCTTCGCGAAACGCCACGGTGTGACGGTTGTCTTGAAAGGCGCGCGGACGATCGTGGCCGATCCGGGGGGCGCCGCGACCTTCAATTCGACCGGCAATCCCGGGATGGCGACGGCCGGCACCGGGGACGTTTTGACCGGTATGATCGCCGGCCTGATCGCGCAGGGCCACAAACCCGAACAGGCGGCCCGGCTCGGAGTCTATCTGCACGGCCTGGCCGGGGATCTGGCCGCGGCCGAGATCGGCGAAGTCGGCCTTCTCGCGGGAGACCTGATCCGGCGGATTCCGGCCGCGATCACCCAAGTGACGGGCCTGAAATAAAAAATGAAGACACGCCGAACCCGTCGCGCCGGAACCGCGAAGAGGCCGAACCCGGTCCGGATCAGCCGGTCGCCGGAGGAGACCCGGGCCTTCGGAGAAGCGCTGGGACGGCGCCTGACCGGCGGCGAGTTGATCGCGCTGGAGGGAAACCTCGGCGCCGGAAAGACGCATTTCATTCAGGGACTGGCCCGCGGCTTGGAGATCACGGATGCGACGGTCACCAGCCCGACCTTCGTGTACGTCCACGAATTCCGGGGACGGCGGCCGCTGGTCCATGTGGACCTGTTCCGGACGGAACGGGAATCGGACCTGTTCGACCTGGGTCTTTTTGAATATTTGGACGGTCCATGGGTCGTGGCGATCGAGTGGGCGGACAAGGCCGGACCCTCCCTGCCCGCCGAGCGATTGACGGTCCGGATGGTTCATCAAGACGACACGACCCGGCGGATCGAGTTCGAAGCGAGCGGCCGACGGCATCTGGCGCTGCTCTCGGCATTTAATCAGCGCGCAAAGCGCGCGAGATCGAAATGAATCCCGAAAAAGAATCCGAAAAGATTATTCTGGACAATGTACGCGCGTACATCCGAATGTATCAAGATTGGGGATTCGAAGGGGTGAATGCAAAATGGCCGGCCACGGTTTCCGTAGGGGTGCAGCCCCGCCTGCCGGACGGACAGGATGCGTCGCCCCTACCGACCACCGTCCGACCCGCCGCCGCTTCAAAATCCGACGCGCTGGCCGCCCTCCGCGACGAGATCGGCGACTGCGCGCGTTGCAAGCTGCACGCCAGCCGGACGCATCTCGTCTTCGGAACAGGCGATCCGGAGGCCGCACTGATGTTCGTGGGGGAGGCCCCGGGGGAGGATGAAGACCGGCAGGGACTGCCCTTCGTGGGCAAGGCCGGGCAGCTCCTCACCCGCATCATCGAGGCCATGGGTTACCGGCGCGAGCAGGTCTATATCGCGAACATCATCAAATGCCGCCCGCCCCGAAACCGCAACCCGGAGCCGGACGAGATCGGGACCTGCTCCCCGTTTCTTTGGCGGCAGATCGGGATCATCCGGCCGAAGGTGATCTGCGCGCTGGGAACCTTCGCGGCCCAGACGCTTCTGGCCACCGAACAAAAAATTTCGCGGCTTCGCGGTCGCTTTCACGCGCTGCCGACGGTCTTTTCCGACGGCGCGCCGGCCGGGATCCGGGTCATGCCGACCTTCCACCCGGCCTACCTGCTGCGCAACCCGGAGGATAAAAAACGCGTCTGGGAGGACATGCAGATGATCATGCAAGAACTTAACCTGGCCGGACGGGTGGCCGGAGGCGGGGCGCTGAAAATTCCCGTACCGGGGAATTTTAGTAAATCGAGAATGGAAAATGGAAAATAGGGGAACTCACCGGCCAGGTCTGTGGCAAAGCGAGGATCGGGCTTTGCCCGTCCGAGCGCGGGGTGCGGGGGCATGTGAGGACATTGTTTTTTCTTGGCCACAGCGGCCCCCGATAAAAATGCCGACGGATGGGGCTGCCGCAGGACAGGACCCGTCCGAGAAAAGATTCAATTCGGAGTCCCAATGAAGCAGCTGTGGGCGCCCTGGCGCATGCCGTATCTGAAGGAAGGCCGGCCCAAGGGCTGCATCTTCTGCGCGAAAATCCGCCAGGACGACGACCGTTCCAACCTGATCCTGCACCGTGGAAAACATTCCTTCGTCATGATGAACCTTTATCCCTACAGCAACGGCCATCTCCTCGTCTCGCCCTACCGTCACGTCGGCTCGATCGAGGACCTCGATCCGACGGCGCTCACGGACCTGATGCGGGCCGCGCAACGGTCGCTCAAGGCGCTGCGCGAAACCTTCCGGCCGGACGCCTTCAACCTCGGGATCAACCAGGGCCGCGAAGCCGGGGCCGGGATCGAGTCGCACGTCCATCTCCACATCGTCCCCCGATGGAACGGCGACACCAACTTCATGCCGGTCCTGGCCGACACCCGCGTCATCCCGGAACAGCTGGCGTCCAGTTACGACAAGCTGCGCCCCCTCTTTCCACCGGTCCGGAGAAAGGGCGGGGTGAAACGATGATCCGCATCCTGATTTTGATCCTGGTCCTGGCGGGGGCCTTCACCTTCATGATCGAGAACACCGAGCAGACGGTGCAGATCCGCTACCTGCTGGGCTATTCGACGCCGCCGCTTCCGGTCTACCAGCTCGTCGCCGGCGCCTTCATCGGCGGGATGCTCCTGACCGGCCTCCTGATTTTTCCGGAATGGATCCGGATGCGGCTGGAGCTGCGCCGCCAGCGCAAGGCCCTGCAGCGGATCGAGGAGCAGATGGACCGCCTCCGGCCGCCGAGCCCCGTCATGAGCTCCCGGGACCGGGAGGCCGTGGGCGAAGGAGAGGAGTCGTAAACAAAGCGGCGCGAGATTCATGACCGACCTCAGCCCCCTCATGAAGCAGTACCGCGAAACCAAGGAGCGTTACAAGGACGCGATCCTGTTTTTCCGCGTGGGCGATTTCTACGAGATGTTCTTCGAGGACGCCGTCGTCGCCTCGAAGATCCTCGAGATCGCGCTGACGTCCCGGGACAAATCGAAGGAGGATTCCGTCCCCCTCTGCGGCGTTCCGTACCACGCCGCCTCGGCCTATATCGCCAAGCTGATCCGGGCCGGAATGAGCGTGGCGGTCTGCGATCAGGTGGAGGATCCCCGTCAGGCCAAGGGGCTGGTCCGGCGCGAGGTGGTGAGGGTCGTCACGCCGGGCACGCTGACCGAGCCGGAGCTCCTGGCCTCCGATGAAAACAACTACCTCGCCGCCGTCGTTCATTCCGAGGCGGGCTGCGGCCTGGCCTTCGTCGACCTGTCGACCGGGGAATTCCGCCTGACCCAGTTCGACGGCGCGGACGCGGAAGAAGAGCTTCGGTCCGAGCTGGCCCGGCTGGAGCCGAAGGAAATTCTGGTCGCCGAATCCGACCTCCCCCGTATGGAAACGTCGTTGACCCGACACCCGATCGGCCCATCCGCCGCGCCGCGGCTCTGCCGGTTTACGGATGCTGCGTTTGATCCCGGAACGGCCCGCCGGACTCTCCTGGATCACTTCCGTCTCCAGTCCCTCGCCGGGTTCGAGTGCGAGGATATCCCGACGGCCGCGACGGCCGCCGGCGCGCTGCTGCGCTACCTTCAGGAGACCCAGCTCACGGCGCTGGGACATTTGAACCAACTCAAACGATACCGGAAAAGCGATCACCTCGTTCTGGACGCGACCGCGCAGAGGAATCTGGAGCTCACCCGTCGCTTGAGCGACCTTCCTGACCGGCAGGCAGGCGGACGGACGGAAGGCTCGCTGCTCTGGGCGCTGGACCGGACCCTCACCCCGATGGGCGCGCGTCTTCTCCGGAACTGGCTGCTCCGGCCGCTCATGGACCTCGGGACGATCCGGGCGAGGCAGTCCGCGATCGAGACGTTTTTGGGCGACACGACGCGGCGCGGCCGCATCCGGTCGATTCTAAAGCGGATCGCCGACCTGGAACGGATCATCGGGCGGGTCTCGCTCGGCACCGCCCACGGCCGCGACCTGGTTCAATTGAAGAACTCGATCGAGCCTCTTCCCTCCATGTACAAATGCCTGACGGAAGCGGACCCGTCCGCTTCGGATGCGGCCGACCCAAGCCTTCTGGAATCGATCCGCGCCGGGTGGGACGACCTGAGCGACCTCCATGCCCGCATCCGGCAGACGCTCGTGGACGATCCGCCGCCCGGTCTTCATGACGGCGGCTTGATCCGGGACGGCGTCGATCCGGCGCTGGACGAGTTGAACGCGGCCGCCCGAGACGGAAAGCGCTGGATCTCGGCGCTGGAGGCCAAGGAGCGGGAACGCAGCGGAATCGAGTCGCTCAAAATCCGTTACAACCAGGTGTTCGGCTTCTATATCGAGGTGACGAAGACGCATCTTTCGCGCGTGCCGCCGGATTTTTACCGGAAGCAGACACTGGTCAACGCCGAACGCTTCATCACGCCCGAGCTCAAGGACCTGGAGACGAAAGTGCTCGGCGCGGAGGAGCAGGGCCGGGTGCTCGAACACGAAATCTTCGAACGGCTCCGGGCGGAGACGGCCGCGGCCGCGTCGCGCGTCCAGGCCGCGGCCCGGTCGGTCGCGCTGCTGGACGTTCTGTCCGCGTTGGCCGAGGTCGCGGCCGCGGAGCATTACGTCAAGCCGACGGTGGACGACGGCGACGAGATCCGCATCGTCGACGGCCGGCATCCGATGCTGGAGCGGATGCTGCCGGGCGGATCCCGCTTCGTTCCGAACGACGCGACGCTGGATGGGCGGGACAACCGTCTGCTGATCATCACCGGCCCCAACATGGCCGGGAAATCCACCTATATGCGCCAGGTGGCCTTGATCGTGATCCTGGCCCAGGCGGGCGGCTTCGTGCCGGCCTCGGAAGCCCGGATCGGCCGGGTGGACCGGATCTTCACCCGGATCGGGGCGTCGGACGATCTGATGGGGGGGCAGAGCACCTTCATGGTCGAGATGACCGAGACCGCCGCCATCCTGCACCAGTCCACCGCCCGCAGCCTGATCCTGCTCGACGAGATCGGGCGGGGCACCAGCACGTTCGACGGACTCAGCATCGCCTGGGCCGTGGCCGAATACCTTCACGACCCCGACCGGTCGGGCGCGCGGACGCTCTTCGCCACGCATTACCATCAGCTCACCGAACTGGCTTTGACTTTCCCGGGTATAAAGAACTACAATATCGCCGTTCGCGAATGGAACGACGAGATCATCTTCCTTCGCAAAATCGTGGCGGGCGGAACCGACCGCAGTTACGGCATCCAGGTGGCCCGCCTGGCCGGTCTTCCCCCGGAGGTGATTCGCCGCGCCCATGAAATTCTGGCCAACCTGGAAAGCGGGGAATTCAACGAACTCGGCCAACCCCGCCTGGCCTCGACTCCCCGCCTGCCCGCCGAGGCCGGAGCGCAAGGCGCGGACGCGGACCAGTTCGGACTGTTTACACCGGAAGTTCACCCCGTCATTCGGGAACTCCGGAAAACGGACCCGGACCGTCTCACACCGCTGGAGGCGCTCAACCTCCTTCATGAGCTGAAAAAGAAAGCCGAGGGTCCCATTCAAGAGAACCGCTAAACCGGAGGACCAAAAAACGATGTCCGAAAACAACCGGGTCAACCTCGTCATCATCGGAGCCGGCCGGGGAGGCCGCGCGCTCATCGAGCTCTTGTTCCAGGATCCCACCGTCGAGATCGTCGGCATCGCCGACCTCGATCCGAAGGCCCCCGGCATCGTGCTGGCCAAACGCCTGAAGATCCGCTGCACGTCCGACTACCGGAGGCTCTTGAAGCGCCGCAAGGTCGATCTCATCATGGACGTGACCGGGGATCCCGCGGTCGGAGCGGACATCGCGAAGATCGCCCCCACCGCCGAGATCATCGGCGGACACAGCGCCCGCTTCATGTGGGAGATGGTCGAGGCCCGGATCAAGAGCCGCGAAGAAATCGAACGGCTGCTGATCGAGTATCAGTCCCTCTACGAGCTCGGGCTGAAGTTGACGGCCAGCGAGAATCCCGAGAAGCTCTACCACACGATCGTCGACTACGCGACCGGCCTGACGAACACGCCGGCCGGCAGCCTCACCATTTTCGAGGAGAAACAGGGCACGATGTCCCTCGCGGCCGTCAAAGGCGTCACGAAGCGGTTTTCCAACAAGAACCGGTGGAAGGTCCGTCAAGGCGGCCTGACCAGCCATATCCTGAACCAGGATGTGCCGCTGGCCGTCCAGGATGTCAAGCGACACCCGAAGTTCGACAACCCCATCATGGTCCGGGAAGGCATTCGCTCCCTGATCGCCTCCCCGCTCAAAACCGAGGGGCGGATCGTGGGCATCCTGTATGTCGACGACTTCAAACCGCGGCAGTTCACCACCCGCGAGGTCTCGCTTTTGTCCCTCCTATCCACCTTCGCCGCGATGGCGATCGAAAAGACGAAACTCCTGGAGAGCACCCGGCAGTTGGCCATCACGGATGAATTGACCGGGCTTTACAACCACCGTCATTTCCGTCAACAACTGAGCCTCGAAGTCAATCGCGCCGACCGCTACCACCGTTCGCTCTCGCTCATGATGATCGACATCGATTACTTTAAAAACTACAACGACACCAACGGTCATCTCAAGGGCAACGAGGTGTTGAAGGATTTGGGGAAAATTTTGAAAGAGATCAGCCGGGAGGTGGATATCGTCGCCCGCTACGGGGGCGAGGAATTTACGATCATCATGCCGGAAACGACGCGGCGGCGGGCGTTGATTCTCTCCGAGCGGCTCCGAAGGCGGATCGCGTTCCATAAATTCGAGAACGCCCGCAGCCAGCCGAACAAGAGACTGACCGTCAGCATCGGCCTGGCGTCCTACCCGGAGTGCGCGGCGAACGCCTTCGACCTCATCGCGGAGGCCGACAAGGCGCTGTACGAGGCCAAACGCGCCGGCCGGAATACCGTTTGTGTTTCCACCCGAAAATTGAGGATGACCGCCCAGGGCCGCGTGCCGGTTTTGAAGACGGGATAAGACGGGGGGAGCTCAGGAGCCGGCCAGGAAGGCCTTAAGCGGCCGGGCCTTCGCCCCGGGGCCCAGCACGGTCAGGGAAAGTTTCCGTCGATCGAACAGCAGATCGCCCAGCCGCCGGACCTGCCGTCTTGAAACCTGGTTGATCTCGTGCAGCGTCTCTTCCAACGAGAAGTGCCTTCCGAAGTAGATTTCATCCTTGGCCAGGCGGCTCATCCGGCTGTTGGTGCTTTCCAAATTGAGCAGGATGCCGCCTTTCATCTGATTGACGGCGCGCTGGAGCTCGTCGCGGCTCACGCCCCGCTCCCGCAGCTTTTCAAGTTCCCGAAGCGTGAGTTGAACGACCTGCCGGACGGCCTTCGGACTGGACGCCGCGTAGACCGTCATCATCCCGGTATCCTGAAAGCCGATGTGATGCGAATAAATCGAATAGACCAGGCCCCGTTTTTCCCGGACTTCCTGGAAGAGGCGCGAGCTCATTCCCCCTCCCAGCAGCACGTTCAGCGCATAGATCCCGTAGCGGTCCCGATGGTTGAGCGGCAAGCCCGGGAAGCCCAGACAGAGATGCGCCTGCTCCAGTTTCTTGGGACGGACATAGAGGCCGCCGGAGGCCGCGGGCGGACGGCGGAACACCCCCGCCCCCGGACGGTCCGATCGACGGGCCCGCGCGCCGAACGGCCGGAACAAGCGATCGAGTTGTCGGATCAGGGCGGATCGGTTGAACCGTCCGGCGGCCGAAATGACGATCCGCTCCGGACGGTACTTCCGGTTCAGAAAATCCAGAATCTGTCGGCGGGTGATGGACCGGAGGATGTCGGCTCGGCCGAGAATCGGCCGGCCGAGCGGGCTCCCGCTCCAGACGTTTGCGGTATGCAGATCGTGGATCAGGTCCTCGGGATCGTCCTCGACCATCTTGATCTCCTCGAGGACGACCCGCTTCTCCCGCTCGATCTCGACGGGCCGGAAGACGGAATGACGGAAGAGGTCCGCGAGGAGGTTGACCGCCTTCGGAAGGTGCTCGTCGATCACATTGGCGTAAAACGCGGTGGTCTCGCGGGAGGTGAAGGCGTTGAGCTCGCCGCCCAGGCCGTCCATCTCCTGGGCGATCTGCCGGGCCGAGCGGCGATGCGTGCCTTTGAAGAACATGTGCTCGGCAAAGTGGGAAAGGCCGGCCTCGTCGACCGTCTCGTCGCGGGACCCCACCTCGACCCAGATCCCCAACGAGACCGATTTCACGAAGGGGATCTCTTCCGTGACGACCCGGATCCCGTTGTCCAGGACCTCTTTGTGAAACAGCCGGACGGGCATTGAAACGGGTCGTTATCCCTTCTGGCCTTCCGCGCCGGCCTTCAGAACCTCTTTTCGGCTCAGTCGGATCTTCCCCTGCTTGTCGACTTCCAAAACCTTGACCAGGATCTCGTCCCCCTCCTTGACCTCGTCCTGAACCCGGTTGACCCGATGTTCGGCGAGCTGGGAGATGTGGACCAGGCCGTCCGTCCCCGGCAGGATCTCGACGAAGGCGCCGAAGTCCATGATCTTGACCACCTTGCCCTTGTAGATCTTTCCGACCTCGACCTCTTCCGTGATCCGGCCGATCATCTCCATCGCCAGCTTCGCCGCGTCGGCGTCCGAGGAGGCGATGAGAATGGTCCCGTCGTCCTCGATGTCGATCTTCACGCCCGTTTTCTCGACGATGCCGCGGACGACCTTGCCGCCCGGGCCGATGACCTCGCCGATCCGCTCCTTCTTCACGTGCATCGTGAAGATCCGCGGCGCCAGCGACGACAGCTCGGGCCGGGGCGCCGCGAGGGCCTGCAGCATCCGGTCCAAGATGTGGATCCGGCCGGCGTGGGCCTGCGCCAACGCGTCCCGGAGAAGCGCCTCGGTGATGCCCGGGATCTTCATGTCCATCTGCAGGGCCGTCACGCCCTGACGGGTTCCGGTCACTTTGAAATCCATGTCGCCCAGATGATCCTCCAGGCCCAGGATGTCCGAGAGGATCACGGTCCGCGATCCTTCCTTGATCAGACCCATGGCAATGCCGGCCACGGGGGACTTGATCTGCACACCCGCGTCCATCAGAGCCAGCGTCCCGCCGCAGACCGTCGCCATCGAGGAGGAACCGTTGGATTCCAGGATGTCCGAGACGATCCGGAGGGTGTAGGGAAAGGCATCCCGGCCGGGAATCACCGGCCGCAAGGCGCGCTCGGCCAGCGCGCCGTGCCCGATTTCCCGCCGTCCCGGACCCCGCATCGGCCGGGCCTCGCCCACGGAAAACGGGGGAAAATTGTAATGCAGCATGAAGGTCTTGGTCGATTCGCCTTCCAGGGCGTCGATCCGCTGTTCGTCCTCGGCCGTGCCCAGCGTCACGACGGCCAGGCTCTGCGTCTCCCCCCGCGTGAATAGGGCGGAGCCGTGCGTGCGGGGCAGAATCCCCACCTCGCACGAGATCGGCCGGATGTCGGAGCAGCCGCGGCCGTCCGCGCGAATGCCCTTGTTCAGAATCATCTGTCGGACGGCGTTCCGCTCCAGCGCGTGAAAGATCTCGGCGATCTCCGGCGAGCGGTCCGCTTCCGGCGTGTTGATCTGATCCTTGACCTCTTTGAGCACCGCGTCCAAGCGCTCCTGCCGGGCCGTCTTGTTGGGAATCAGAACGGCCGCCTCGATGGAGGCCTGGCTTTTGGACTTCACGGACTCCGCCAGCGCCGGATCCGTCGTCTTTTGTACGGGCTCGCGTTTCGGCTTTCCGGTAAGCGCCTTCAGCTTCAGGATGCTCTCGATGATTTTCTTGATCTCGGCGTGGGCCAGCGCAATGGCGTCGATCATCGTCTGCTCGGACAGTTCGTTGGCGCCGCCTTCCACCATCATCACGGCCTCCGTCGTTCCGGCCACGACGAGATTCAGATCGCCGGCTTCCACTTCGGCAAAGGAGGGATTGATGACGAAGCGTCCCTCGACGCGGCCGATCCGGACGGAAGCGACCGGGTCCTGGAGCGGGATGTCCGAAAGGGTCAGGGCCGCGGAGGCGGCCACGATGGCCAGCACGTCGGTGACGTTTCCCTCGTCCGCCGACAGGACCGATGCGATCACCTGGGTATCGAAATAAAAACCTTTTGGGAAGAGCGGGCGCAAGGGCCGATCGATGAGACGGCTGGCCAGGATTTCCCGCTCGGACGGACGGCCCTCCCGCTTGAAAAAACCGCCCGGAATTTTTCCGGCCGCATAGGCCTTTTCCTGATAGTCCACGGTGAGCGGAAGAAAATCCACGCCCGTCCGGGCGACCTTGGAGGCGACGGCGGTGGCCAGCACGACGCTGTCGCCGTACCGGGCCGTGACCGCCCCGTCGGCCAGCTTGGCCATGCGACCGGTTTCCAGAATCAACTGCTTGCCCCTGATTTCTAATTCGACTTGATGGATCATGGAATGCCCCCCTTTGTAATCTCAGATTTGAGATTTGAAATTTTAAAGCAGCCGGGCCTTGACTCGGGGGCAGGAAGTAGGGAGGCATGGGCCAGGCGCGCGCCGCAGGCCCATCCCTTCCTATCTCCTTACCCCAAGGTCGGATATGGATTCGTCCGAGACGGACGAACTATTTACGAATGCCGAGCTTCTCGATGATCTGTTTGTACCGGTTCACATCCTCCCTGTGGAGATAATCCAGCAGTTTCCGGCGCTGGCTGACCATCCGGAGAAGACCGCGCCGGGAGTGATGGTCGTTCTTATGGCTCTTGAAATGATCGGCAAGCGAATTGATCTGGCTGCTGAGCAACGCGATCTGGACCTCCGGCGACCCGGTATCCTTCGGATGGCTGGCAAACTTCTTGATCACCTCGACTTTCTGTTCCTTTTCCAGCATGACCCTTTCTCCTTTTTTTACACGTTACCGCTTTGATTGCGAACCTTACGGATCCTCGACCGACACCAACCATTTGCCAAGCTTGAACAGATCTGTTTTAAGATCGCCTTCTTTAAGATCCCCTTCCGGCCCGGCTGTCCCGGGCCAGCCCACCAGCGCCTCGGCCAGGGCGATCAAAACACCGGACGTATTATACACTAAAACAGGCTGCCCTGTCTTGATTTCTTTTGGCAGCCGCCCCACGCCCCGCAGACCGATCGGCGTCCCGTGCATCAGCAAGCGTGCGCCGTCACGGGTCACGCTCATGCTGGGAAAATCCCTCAAGACCTCCCCGGCCGTCAAGACCCGCTCCCGGATGCGGCCTTCTCCGGCGGCCGCTTCCGCCTCCGAGACCGTCAGCGCGTCCTCGATGCGAAACGGGCCCGAACGCGTCCGCTCGAGACGGAAGAGGTGGGCGCCCGACCCCAGCCTCTCCCCGATATCGGCGCACAGGGTCCGGATGTAGGTCCCCTTGGAACAGACGACCGAGAACGCGACGTCGCGGCCTTCCATGCCGCGCATCTCCAGGCGGTGGATCACGACCGTCCGCGGAAGGCGCTCCACCTCGCGGCCGGCCCGCGCCGCCTTGTACAGCGGCTGCCCGGCGATTTTCACGGCGGAATACATCGGCGGGATCTGCCGGATCTCCCCGCGAAAGGAGGCCAGGGCCTCCCGAACGCGATCCTCGGTCACCCCGTCGGTCGGGCGGCGGGAGAGCACCTTTCCGGTCGCGTCCTGCGTATCCGTCGTCTCCCCGAGCCGCATCACGGCGTCGTATTCCTTGTCGGTCTCGGTCAGGAACCGGGCCAGCTTGGTCGCCTTCCCCAGACAGATCGGGAGGACCCCGGTGGCCGCCGGGTCCAGCGTGCCGGTATGACCGATTTTTTTGATCTTCAGGACGGATCGCAGGCGGGCCACGACGTCGTGCGACGTCCAGCCGGCCGGTTTATGGATGTTTAAGAATCCGTCCATCGGGTTCAGGGTTCCTTGAGGGCCCGCTTGAGGCGGTCGGTCAGATAATCCTGAAGAAGGTTCCGCGCCTCCGGAAGCTCGAACCCGGCCGCGGCCGGATGCCCCCCGCCGCCGAAGCGTCCGGCCAAGCGGGCCAGATCGATTTCGCAGGTCGACGTCCGGCGAAGGCTGATCCGTTGATCCTCCAGATTGTACAGAAGAAGAATCGCCGCCGGCTCTCCCGGCTTTCCGTCGGGCGGCAGGCTTCGACGAAGGTTTTCGGCCACCTCGCTGGTGTAGCCTTTGCACACCGCGGCGACGATCTTCACACCGTCTTCCGCCGACTTCTCCAGACGGGTCCGGTTCGCCAGGGCGATGCTGTCGGCCAATTCCCGGCTGGCCCGGCGGTAGGCTTCCTCCATGCGGGGCGAATAGCGGAGATCGGCGTCGGCATGGAGCAGTTCCCGGTAGGCCGACGTCCCTCCCAGAGCGGCCACCGTGAGCGCCAATTCCCGGGAACCCCGGCGCCGGTGCAGCCAGCGGTCGTTATCGTCCGCGAGGAGAACCCCCTCTTCGAACCGCTTCAAAGCGGCCGGCGCCTTCCCCAGGAGATCCTCGGCGGATCGCATATAGTTGTACAGAAGCCGGGCCGCCGAAAATTCGCGGCTCGCGACCCAGCCGGTCAGGCCCAGGGACTTGATCTCTTGTTCATCCTTTTCGACGGCGATCGAGTGGTGGTCGATCCAGAAAACCCTCCATCCGCGTCGGATGAGCTCCCGGAAGCGTTCCTCGGTCCTTCGGTCCTTCCAGGTGATGTCCGCGATCCAGAGGTCCCGCGGGTCCTTGGAATTCCGCGTCGCCTCTTCGATCACCCGGTCGACGTCGGAGGGATGCGTGAAGAGCGGCGTGGTCCGCGCCTCGCCGTAGAACCGTCCCACGCAGACGGCGGACGCGATTCCGTCCAGACAAAACGGCCCGTGCGTGACGATGACGGCCGAGCGGGCCAAGCGATGATCGTCTCGCGGCGGACCCGGCTTGGAAGGGAGGGTTCGCGGACCGGCCCGGCGGACCGGCCGAGCGGGCGCTTTCTTATGGGTCGCGGAGTGCCTCTTCACGGACGGGGCTCTTTCATTTCATCCATCAGCTTGAAAATCTTCGCGGCCTCTTCCGCCGTGTGGTCTTCATGAAAACTCAGCTCCGGCACGAACCGCAGCTTCATCCTCCGGCCCAACTCGCTCCGGATAAACGACCGGGCCTTCTCCAAACCCTGAAAGCTCCGGGCGGCCTCCGCTCCCAGGACGCTGATGAAGACCTTGGCGTTCCGCAAATCGTCCGACACCGCCACCGATGTGACCGTGACGAATCCGATGCGGGGGTCCTTGACCTTCGTCATCAGGATATCGGCGATCTCCATCCGGATCTGATCCCCGACCCGCTCCGAGCGCTTATAGTCGGCCATGGCGACGATCATCCCGTCTTCTTTTCAGATCAACTCCAAGCGGTAATCGATGAGTTCCACCCGAGGCGTCCCGCGGACCGCGCCGATCACCTTGTCCAACACGGAGTTGACGTGGTCCTTTTGATTGCCCACGCACGCCACCCCGATCACCGTCTTCTGCCAGAGATCCTGGTCGTCGACCTCCGCAACCGAGACATTGAACCGCTGCTTGAGGCGGTCCTTGAGGCTTTTGAGAACCTGTCGTTTGTCTTTGAGCGAGTCGTTGTCCGGAAGAAACAATTCGATGGTGCAGACCCCGATAATCATGACGTGTACATGACAAAGTTAGCAGGTTGCTCAAAAAGCTCCGGATGCAAGACCGCAGGGTTCAAGAAGCCCGGAGCGTACGAAGTCGGCACGTGATGACTACGAGGACCCGAGAACGCAGCAGACGGACTTTTTCAGCGACCTGTCAGAGTTTGGCGGCGATTTTGTCGACCACAAAAGCTTCGATCACGTCTCCCACCTTGATGTCGTTATAATTCTCGATGCCGATGCCGCATTCGTACCCGGCCTGAACCTCCCGCACATCGTCCTTAAACCGTTTCAAGGAGGAGAGCTTCCCCGTATAAACCACCACGCTGTCGCGGAGAAGTCGGACCCCCGACCCCGCGCGCGCGATGGTTCCTTCGGTGACGTAGGCGCCGGCGATCGTCCCCACTTTGGAGATGCTGAAGACCTGCCGCACCTCGCACCGACCCGTCACCCGCTCCTTGAGGGTGGGCTCCAACAGGCCTTCCATCGCCGCCCGGATATCGCCGATCGCGTTGTAAATGATGTCGTAGGTCCGTACGTCCACCTTCTCGCGCTCCGCCAGGGCGGCCGCCTTGGACTCCGGCCGTATATTGAACCCGATGACGATGGCGTTCGACGCGCTGGCCAGGAGGACGTCGGTCTCGGTGATTCCCCCCACGCCGCTGTGGATCACATTCAGCTTCACCGCGGGCGTGCTCAATTTGTTCAGGGACTCGATCAAGGCCTCGGCCGACCCCTGCACGTCCGTCTTGAGGATCAGGTTCAGTTCCTTCACCGTGCCTTCTTTGATCTGGTTGTAGAGATCTTCAAGCGTGACGCGGTGCTGCTGCGCCAGCCGGGCCGTCCGCTCTTTCTGCAGACGGTCGGCGGCGATCTCGCGCGCGACCCGTTCTTCCCGGACCGCGGTGAACGAATCGCCGGCCTGCGGAACGCCCGGCAGGCCGATCACCTCGACCGGGTACGACGGGCCCGCCGACTCGACCTTCTTCCCTTCATCGTCGATCAACGCGCGAACGCGTCCGTAAAAGCTCCCGGTGACAAAGGCGTCCCCCAGATTCAGGGTGCCCGACTGCACCAGCACCGTGGCCACCGGTCCGCGGCCTTTGTCCATCTTGGCCTCGATGACGATCCCTTTGGCCAATCGGGCCGGATCGGCCTTCAGCTCCAGGACATCCGCCTGGAGCAGGATCATCTCAAGCAGGTGATCCAGATTCAGCCGTTTTTTCGCCGATACTTCCACAAAGATGGACTGGCCGCCCCAGGCCTCCGACAAAAGGTTGTGCTCGGCCAGCGCGTTTTTCACGCGGTCCGGGTTCGCCTCGGGCTTGTCGATCTTATTGATGGCCACGATAATGGGCACGTTCGCCGCGCGGGCGTGGTGAATCGCCTCGATGGTCTGGGGCATGACGCCGTCGTCTGCCGCCACGACCAGGACCACGATGTCCGTCACCTTGGCCCCGCGCGCCCGCATGGCGGTGAAGGCCTCGTGGCCCGGCGTATCCAGAAAAACGATGGTCCGGTCCCCGACCTTGACGGTGTAGGCGCCGATGTGCTGCGTGATCCCCCCGGCTTCACCGGCCGCGACCTTGGTGGAACGAATCGCGTCCAGAAGCGAGGTCTTCCCGTGGTCGACATGACCCATGATCGTCACCACCGGAGGACGGGTGCGAAGATCGCCCCCTCCCGGGGTTTCTTCCCCCGACAGCATATCCTCTTCCGTCGGCCCGTGGACGATCTCGGCCTTCAGGCCGTAATTTTCGGCGATCAGAACGCCGGCGGCCAGATCCATCGGCTGGTTGATCGTCGCCATGGTTCCCATCTCGACGAGTTTCCGGATCACCTCCGTCGACTTCTGGCCGATCAATTCGGCGTAATCCTTCACCGTAAGCCCCTCGGAGAGTTTGATGATCTTTTTGCGCGGCTTGGTGATCTCAACGACGCCGGCCGGCGCTGCCGTTCTTTTATGCCGGTCTTCGCGATGCGTCGCCGGACGGATGTCCCGCCAGCTGCTCAATTCGTACTGATACTCTTCCAAGGGATTCTCCTTGCTCTTTTTTGTTTTCCGGACTTTTTTGCCGCGCTGCTTCAGCCGATCGGACAGCTCCTGCTTGGCCAACTCGAATAGATCGGTTTTGAGGAGTTTGTTCTTGACGGGGGCCGCCGCCGTGGAAAGCGCCGCGCCCGCCGGTTTTTCAGGAACCGCGGCAGGGGCTCCCGTGGAGGCGGGGACAGGAACGGCTTCCGACACGGACGCGGCATGGACCGCAGGCTCGGCCGGCCGGAGAACCTCGGCGGTCGATGATCCGGACAGGGTCTGCGTCTCCGAAGCAGGCGACGACGCCGTCGGAGCGGAAACGACCACGGCGGGCTCCGGCTCCGCTTTTTTCTTGATGAGAATCCGCGTCTTTTTTTCCGGCTCGGGCGGCGGGATCGGCTCCGCCTTTTTGAGTTTGACCGTTCTGGCGGCGGGTTTCGCCGCTTTTTGAAGCGGAACGGCCTTTTTGTCCGCCTTATCGACCGTCTTGGCCTTCTGGAGCTTCGTTTTGACCGGGGCCTCGGCCGCCTTTTTGGCGGTCTTGGCCGCCGGCGCGGCCTTTTTGTATTTTTCAATAATCTGCTTCACGGCGGACTCTTCGACCGTCGAGGAGGGGCTCGAGGCCCGGCTTCCGAGAGTTTTCAGTTCGGACAAAAGTTCCTTGGCCGGGATTTTTATTCTTTTTGCGAGATCCGATACATTCATAATTTTCTTATTTTAGGGGCTTGCGTCGCCGCATGGCCTGGGCGGGTCCCTGCGGCGAAATTAAAAAAGCGGCCCGATCGGGTTATTCGGACGGCTTCTCGGCCTCCTCCGAGGATCGGTCCGACTCGTCCGTTGACGGAAGCGACTCGGTTTTCTTCCCCTGACCATCGAGACGTCCTTGCGCCGCCGACAGAATCCGTTCGGCCGTCTTCTCGCCGATCTTCGGCACCTCCATCAATTGTTCCTTGGTCGCCGCGGCAATCTTTTCGATCGAATCAAACCCGCCCGCCGTCAAGGCCTCCAGCAATTTTTTCCCGATGCCGGGGAGATCGATCAGACGTTCCTCTTCCTTACTCCCCGCCTCGGAGCCCTCCGCGGGCGGACCGGCGGCCGTATCGGCCGCGGCCCATTCGGCGTCCCGAGCTTTTTGCTTGGCCTCGGCCTCGGCCTGGGCCCGGTGCTCTTGGGCGATCGCCTGCTCAATCTCCTCGGCGCGCTCCTGCGCCCGTTCCTTTTCATACTCGCTCTCGCCCATAATGTCAATCTTCCACCCGGTCAGCTTGGCCGCCAGACGGACATTCTGGCCGTTCTTCCCGATCGCCAGGGACAGCTGGTGATCCGAGACCACGACGAGCGCGGTCTTCTTTTCGTCGTCGATCCCGACCTTTTCCACGGCCGCCGGGTTCAGCGCCTCGCCGATGAAAACGCGCGGGTCCGCGTTCCACGCGATGATGTCGATCTTCTCGCCTCGGAGCTCGCGCACCACGGCCTGAACGCGGGAGCCTTTGACCCCCACGCAGGCGCCCACCGGATCGACGGCCTGATCCTTGGAGTGGACCGCGATCTTGGTCCGGTCCCCGGGCTCGCGCACGATGCCCTTGATCTCGACGATCTTCTCGGCCACCTCGGGCACTTCAAGCTTGAACAGTTCGGACACGAAATTCGGATGGGTCCGGGACAGGATGATCTGCGGCCCTTTGGCCGATTTCTTGACCTCCAACAGCAGCGCCCGGATCCTGTCGCCGCGACGGTAGTTCTCGCGGGGGGCCTGCTCCGAAACGGGGAGGAGCGCCTCGGTCTTGCCCACCTCGACGATGTAATTCCGGCGCTCGTGCCCCAGGACGATGCCGTTGACCATTTCTCCCTGGCGGCCGGCGTATTCCTTGTAAACCGCCTCCCACTCCGCTTCGCGGACCCGCTGGAAAATGATCTGCTTGGCCGTCTGGGCGGCGATCCGCCCGAAGTCACCCGTCTCCAGCATCAGGCCGATCTCATCGCCCAATTCGGCGCCGGCGTCCACGCTCTTGGCCTCTTCCAACGAGACCTCCGCTTTGGGATTGGCGACGCTTTCGACGACTTTCCGGAGCGAGACCACCTCGATTTCTCCCGTCTGGCGGTCAAGCCGGACCTGGACATTTTCGTTGGCGCCGTATTTTTTCTTGGCGGCGGTCTGGACCGCCATCTCGACGGCGCTGGCGATCTTCTGACTATCGATTCCCTTTTCCCGGCCGATCTGTTCGATCACGGCCAATAATTCACGATTCATGAAAACCTTCTTTCTTGTGATAGGGCTTGCGTCGCCCCCTCTCGCTCGCCTTGCTCGCTGTAACGGACAAGCCGAGCCTGGCGTTCTATGCTGCTAATTTATACTTTCTACCATTCCACTTCAAGCCGGGCCTGCGCGATATCCGCCAGGGCGATCTGCACCGCTTCCCGGTCTTCGGGCTGAAGCTCGACGCGATCCCCCTCAAGACCCCGCAATCGGCCGACGACGACCCACGCTCCGTCCAGGGGACGGACCAGCTTCAATCGGGCCAATTTTCCCGCGAATCGCCGGTAGTCCTCGGCCTTCCGCAAGGGGCGGTCCAATCCCGGAGAGGATACCTCCAGGAGATATGCGTTCGGAATGGGATCGACGGCATCCAGCGCGTGGCCGACATAACGGCTCGCCTGCTCGCAATCGTCGACATTCACCCCGCCGTCCTTGTCGATGAAGATTCGGAGATGGCCCCGCCTCCCTTGACCGGACAGTTCCAGATCGACCAGTTCCAGACCCATGGAACTCAGAATGGGACCGACAAGCTCCCGGATCCGTTCGATGATCGTTTGAGTATCCCGGACCATTCCAAGACCATTCCAAACCGCGTCAAATGAAAAAAGTGGGCGGAACCGCACCCACTTTGAACATCCAGTTTTATATCACAGCGTTAAATAAAATGCAAGAATAATTTAATCAACCCGTGCCATGGAGACGGACAGAGGGGGGTCGGGCTTGGGGAGGAGCAGGGGTGCATCAAACCCAGGCGCATGAACCGGAACCGGGCGTCGGCCGCGGCCCAACACAGGGTCAATTCTCCGCAGGGCCTTGTCGGAAAACTGAGCGGCCGAGCCCGCGGTCCGGTTCAATACAAAAGCTCAGCAAAAACCACAAAAGCCTCCCCCCGAGCCTCGGCTCGGAAGAAGGCTTATCATTATAATCGGTAACCCGATTTCCAGGGAGGGCGCATGGGCTTAATCCTCTATAGAGAAGCCTGAGGCACTGCCTTAATACGACTCACAGGTGGCCCTGGTTCTCCCGTGAGGGGGTGCCTGGCCTCTAAGAAGTCTCTTTTTCAGGTTCCGGTGAAAATTTCAAAAATGGCGGCTCAGTATAAACATATTTTTAGACAAAAAGTCAACTACACAAAAGGATGTTTTCTCTCCGGTTAATCTCAATATATAGTGGATCGGCGGGCATGACCGCAACAGGAATCCTGCAACGCCTCCACACGGCCGCAAAGAAGATGTGGAAGCGAATCCGTTTTTTCTAAGGACGGGTGGATTGAAGAAACTGCCGATAGAGCCGGCGGGTCGTCCGGCCGGGCCGCCCGTCGCCGATGGTTTTCCCGTCCACCTTGACCACCCCCAAAATCTCGGTGGTGGTGCCGGTGAGAAAGACCTCCTCCGCGCCGAGGAGATCTTCCACCGTGATCCCTTTTTCGATAACAGGGTCGCGGGCCCCGCGGGCCAGGCCGATCGCCACGTCCCGCGTAATGCCGGGTAAAATGAACGGTCCGTTCGGCGGGGTGACGATCCGGCCACCGATCACGGCGAAGACGTTGGAGCCGGCGCCTTCCAGGACCAGCCCGTCCCGCACAAAAAGCGCCTCGAACGCGCCGGCCGACCGGGCCTTCTGCCGGGCCATGATGTTGGGAAGGAGATTGATCGATTTGATGTCGCAACGGCCCCACCGCAAGTCCGGCACCGTGACGACGGCGGCCCCCTTTTCATGAAGCTGGGCCGACAGCGGAGCCAGTTTCCGGACCGTGATGATCACGCTGGGCCGGTTTTTTTTTGGAAAGGAATGGTCCCGGGGCGCGGCCCCCCGCGTGATCTGGATATAAAGCTTTGCATCCGGATAACCGCTCCGGACATGGGCCTTTTCCAGAATCGCCTTCCAACGGGATTTTGAATAGACGATCGACAGTCCGAGCGCCTCGGCGCTCTGATCGAGTCGCCGGAGGTGATCCTCGATATGAAAGATCCGGCCCCCGTAGGTCCGGATCAGCTCGTAGATGCCGTCGCCGAACTGGAAGCCGCGGTCCTCCACCGAGACGCGGGCTTTCGCCAGGGGCATGAATCGTCCGTTCACAAACGCAATATTGGGCACCGATCCTCCAATCTCAAATTTGAGATTTCAAATCCCGCATCATTTCTTTCTCATCAAGACGTCCCAAAAAACATACAGGCCGTCGCCGCGTTCTTCCATTTTTAAGATATCAAACTGTTTTCCGAACAGCGTCTTGAAGTCCCGTTTCCGGAAGAACCGGTCGTAATGGCCACGATGGACCAGCCAGTTGCGGCGGCGCTTCTCGTCCGGATGGTGCTTGAAGCGGGTCGAAAAGCAGGACAGGATGAGATGGCCGCCCGGCTTCAAGCGCGTCAGAACGCTTTCAAAGTAACGGCGCGTATCGGCGATCTTCACATGATGCAGGCAGCCGTAATCGATAATCGCATCGAATGCGTTCGGCGAAAACGGCAGCCGGAACGCGTCGCCGACCATGAAGCGGAAGGCGCCGCGGACCTTGCGTCCCCGCGCGAAGGACCGCGCCCGACGGATCGCCAGGGGCTGGTAATCGAGGCCCACGACATCGAACCCTTCGCGCGCGCAGGCCAGCGTGTGCCGGCCCTCGCCGCAGCCCAGGTCCAGAATCCGCCCGCGACCGGAATCGAGCGATTTCCGTATTCGGGGAATGGCGCGCAGCACGAACGGCGTCGGACCGACCGTCGGCCAGCCGTGCCGGCCGGTCTCATACGCGTTTTCAAAATACTTCTTCTGTCTTAAATACAATCCCACGGCTTGATGCTCTCTGGAGATCCCGCGGCACGGCCCGCCGGGCGGCGGGCCGGCCTCAGTAGCCCACGAGGAAGTTGAAGGCCTCGGGGGTGCCCACACCCGTCGTCTGGTCGTAGCCGGGCCCGGCCGGGAAATCGCCGTTGCTCCCGGCGGTGATGTCATGGTAGGCGCCGGTGCCGCACAGTTGGTAGATGCGAACCCCCGGGTTGCCCATGCCGGCTCCGCCGTATTTCTGGTTCAGTTCGGCAAAGAAACCGCCCCACTGGGGCGCCGCGTCGCTGGTGCCGCCGACGATGTACCAACGGCCGTTATTGAGGACGTAGTTCCCGTACGCATTTGGATCCGCCTCGAGGCTCACATCGGGCACGTCGCGCGCGCCGTCCTCCTGAACGTTGCAGCCGGTCTGCCACGTCGGCTTGGCGAAGAGGGCGCTCTTGCCGCCGCCGCTTCCGCTCCACGCGGTCTCCGAGCCATAGCCGCCGCAGGGCGGGCTGCCGGAGGTCATCCCGGAATCGCAGGTCGCGGAGGTGCCGCCGACCCCCATGACGTGGGGCGAGTTCGCGGGGTGGTCGACCGTGACGGTTACGGAATCGCCGCAGTCCCTGGAACCGTTGTCGCCCGAGGCCGCGAACCAGCTCTGGCCGACGGCGTTGCCGTTGGCGAAGATGGAGTCGTCTATTTTCTGGATGGTCGCCGAGAGCCCGGCCTCGCAGCCGCCCCAGCTTGTGCTCACGATATGGCCGGGGTTGTCCGCGACGATCCGGTTGTACATCACCAGGAAGGAGGCGAAGCTCGTCGAGGCCGCCATGTAGTTCTTGACGACCGCGTAGGGCGCCGCGCCGTGACTGTACTCCACGTCGAGACTGACCTCAATGGAGTTCTGGGAGTCGAATTGGCAGCCATGGCTTGCGGACCGGCCCGTGCAGACCTGGCCGCTGCCCGAGGGAAGCTGGGGCAGGCCCCATTGCTTGCTGAAGGAGTATTGATCGATCCACTTCCACGCATAGACACCGGCGATGACGACGGTCTGGCCGCGGCCGTCATAGGCCGGTGCGTCGTCGTAGAAGGTCGCGAGATCGTTCGGAGAGAAGTGGCAGCAGTTCGAGCCCTGCGCGGCGTCCGGGTCCACGGTGGGAATCGCGCGAAGCATGGGCCTCATCTCCGTAAGGTTGTCCAGGCCCGCCACGCCCGTGGTGAACGCCGCAATGTCCGCGGGGAAGAAAGGTTCCTCCAGGGCCGCGTACTTGAGCCGGCCCCGGACGAGCACGTTGTGCAGGCTCACACCGAACGCGCGCTCCGCGGCCGCGTTGCTCCCCATGGCGCCCACAATGAGGCGATTCGGGAAGCGATCCGTCACCTGGAACCCGCTGGCCGTCAGCCAATCCACAACCCGTTGTTCCTCCTCCGGCGTGGGCGCGTACAGGGCGTTGAACTCTCCCTGGCTCAGGAAGCGCTGGAAGTTTGGCGACGCGGGGTTGGAAACATCCGCAATGAACGCGTCCAGAGCCGCTTTGTTGCGCAGGTCGAGGCCCACCACAATACGCAGGGGGAAGCCCGCCGGGGCTCGGCCGAGGTCGGTCGCTTGGGCCACCAGGGGCGACCGGGAACCCGGCTTGATCCCCTGGGCCGTGGCCGACTCCGCCAGCCCTCCCAAGAACCCAACCACCATGACCGTCCAAAGGAAATATACGGATGTTCGCATTCTGAGACCTCCTTGATCTTTGACATATCCCATTGACAGCTTCGCCGTAGATTTCTACTATCACGCCACCTCGCGATTGTCAAGAAAGAAGAAGACGTGCCGCCGCCCGCGGCGACCTTTACATTTAAAATGCGATTTGATAAGGTGCGGGGTCATGGGAAAAGCCCGTCGGAAAAAAGAGGCCGCCGAAAATAATTCCAAGGAAATCCGATCCGCCGCCCTCCCTCGAACCCCGCGGCTTCCAGCCTACGGCTGGCTCATCCCTCTTCTTCTGGCGCTCCTCGTCAATATCGGTGTGCTGTTCAACGGCTATGCGTGGGAGGACGACACTTCCGTTGCGTCATTTTCGGACCAGAAACCCCGGTTCGATTCGCCCGCCGTCACTTCCGACCCGTATTTTCGTCCGCTCATCGATTGGAGCCGCCGTCTCGATTACTGGATGTGGGGTCCCGCCCCCTTCGGTTTTCATTTCACCGTCTACCTGGCCCACGCCATGACCGTCTTGTTGGTCTACCGGTTGGTTAACCTCCTAACGCAATTCTACCGAAAAGATTCGGGCATCGCATTGATCACGGCTTCCCTGTTTGCCGTCCATCCGATCCATGTGGAAGCGGTGGCCTGGATCAACGGCCGCAGTGATGTGTTCATGGCCCTCTTCATGATGCTCGCCTTTTATGCCTATCTCCGGTACCGGCAGGGCGCCCCGACCGGAATCACGCTCCCTTTATTTGTCTTGGGCTGCGTCATGGGGCTGTTGACCAAGGAAACGGCCATCCCGTTTATCATGTTGTTCTTTCCGGCTTTGTATTTTCTTTTGCCGTCCTCGGCCGTGGTTCATCCACGGAGGATGAGAGATCCGTTCATCTGGGCATGGATCGCGGTCCTGGCCGGTTTTATCGTTTTCCGGCTTGTCCATATAGAACTTCCCGCTCCCAGCGCCGAAGGCGGCGGATCCTTCTTAACCAAACTCATCACTCTGTTGTTGGCCTGGGGTTATTATCTAAAAATGATGTTGCTACCCCATCCTTTAAATTTATTGACTCCCGCGCCGACGATTGGAGACGCTCAAGGCGCGATTGATCTGGTCATCGGAACGGTCGGAGTTGTCGGCCTGCTTTGGATCATCGCCCGACGACGTCGGACCCTCTGGGCGATCGGAGCCGTCTGGTGGGCCGCCGGGCTCGCGGCACCGCTGATCGTTCCCTTGGTGAAAGTCTCGGCGACTCCGGTGGCGGAACGGTATGCCTATCTGGCTTCGGGCGGATTTCTGTTGATGATCGCCGCGGGGATCGTTGAGGGCTGGAGTCGGGTTGAGGAACACCGGACCGGGCAACGACGCTTGAAATGGATCATCGGCTTCGTCGGCTTGCTGGCGGGGCTGTTTTCACTTCTGACCATCCATCGGAACACGGTTTGGCAAGACGCGGCGACTCTGTGGGAAGACACGGTCCGTCAATCGCCCATCGCCGCATTGCCGCATAACAATCTTGGAGTCATTTACTCCGACCGGAAGCGATGGAACGACGCAGCCCGAGAATTTCAAACGGCGGTTCAACTGAAACCCGACTATTTCATTGCTCACTATAATCTTGGAGATGTCTACGAGCAAAACCACCGATGGCCGGACGCCCTCCGCGCATATCAAACCGCGTTGACGTTGCGACCGGATTTTGTCCCGGTCCGCTTCAACCTGGGGAATGTCCGTGCGGCCCTCGGGCAATTTCCGGCCGCGACCCAGGAGTATCAAATATTCCTGGCGCATCAACCCAATCATGCCTTGGCGCACATGAACCTGGGCAACGTTTACGCCGCCCAGCGACACTTTGACCGGGCCGTTCAAGAATACCAGACGGCGATCCGGCTTCAGCCGAATTTTGCCCAAGCCTACTATAATCTCGGAATGGCCTATTCGGAGCAAGGACGGCCGGAGGACGCCATTGACGCTCAGTCCAAGGCCTTAAAAATACAACCGGACTTTGTCGATGCCTACTTGACACTTGGAAATGTCTACGTGACCGAAAAGCGGCTGGACGACGCGATGGACGCCTACTCAAAAGCGTTAAAGCTCAAACCCGGCGATGCCGAGGCTCACAACGATCTTGGAATCGTCTACCTGCAACAAACCCGCTATGAAGAGGCCTCGCAACAATTTAAAGCGGCTATCAACCTGCAACCGAATCACATCGGCGCGCGCAACAATCTCGGCGTTATTTATGCCCGCACCGACCGCCTGGACCAGGCGGTCATAGAATTTGAAGCCGCCCTGAAATACAACCCGACCAATTTCGAGGTGATGACCAGCCTGGGAATGGCGTTACTGCGGGAAGGCCATCCCATCGAGGCCAAAAAAGAATTCGAAAAGGCCTTACAGATCCGGCCGGACTTTCTTCCGGCCCGCCAAGCGTTAAATTCCATGCGCAGATAACGAATTCGCGTTCGAAGGGCGATTGACTTTCTTTAGAGGGTATCGCATACTCGGGGCATGAAAAAATATCTGTCCGTCATGCTCCTCGTCGCGACCGCGGCCGTCGTCCACGGGCAGGAATCCACGGCGTCCACGATGCCGTTGGCCCTCCCGGACGGTAAGACCCTTCGGGTCGAGGTCGCCCGAACACCGGAGGAACAGACCCGCGGACTGATGTTCCGCACGGCCCTTCCGGAGGATCGCGGCATGCTCTTCATCTTCGAGCGGCCCGCGGAGCATCTCTTCTGGATGAAAAACACCCTGATCCCGCTGGACATGGTCTGGATGGACGACCGGAAACGGATCATTCACATCGAGTACCAGGTTCCGCCCTGCCAACTGGAACCCTGCCCGGTCTACGGGCCTTCGGCCGACAGCCTCTACGTTCTGGAAGTGGTTTCCGGCACGGCCTTGCGCGAGGAGCTGCGCGTGGGCCAGACCCTGACGTTTAAAGGAGGCTGATCCCTTCCGTTAACCCGGGCGGAGCCGTTTGGCCTGGACGACGCCGTCGACCGCTTCGATGCCTTTTAATACCTTCGCGAGATGGCCGGCGTTCAGGATTTCCACGACGAAGTTCAGGATGGCCCGCCGGTCCGCCGTGGTCGTGATGTCGGCGTGGCTGATGTTGGCCTTGGCCGAGGTAATCGCGGCCGAGACCGAGGCCAGCATGCCCGGCCGGTCGACCGTCACAACGCCGATCTTCACGGCGTAGGACGCGGCGTCTTTGGTATCCCAGGCCACCTCGACGATGCGGTCCTTGTCGTAGTCCAGCTCGTCGATGTTGGGACAGTCCACCGTGTGCACCGAGAGTCCCCGCCCCCGCGTGACGAACCCGATGATCGGATCGCCCGGCACCGGGTTGCAGCATTTCGAGAGATGGATCAGCAGGTCGCCGATCCCCTTGATCTTGACCCCGCTCGGACGGCTCCCGATCTTGCGGATGAGTTTGTCGGCTAGACCTTCCTTCACCGCCGCCGAGGGTTGCAGGCGCCGGATCACCTGCTCGGTCGTGATCCGACCGTAACCTATCGCGGCCAGCAAATCCTCCGGGGTCGCGATCCCGAAGTCCTTGGTCAGCGCCGTCAGATGCTCCGGTTTGAAGGCCTCGGTCGAACTCAAGTTGTGCCGCTGCAGCGCCCGCTCGAGCAGTTTTTTCCCCACCTCCGTGCTCCGGAGGCGTTCTTCGGTCTTGATCCAGTGTTTGATCTTGGTCTTGGCGCGCGCCGTCCGGGCCCATTTGAGCCAATCCTTGCTGGGCGTCTGGTTCGGGGAGGTCGTGACCTCGATGGAATCGCCGCTGTGAAGGACGTAGCGAAGCGGAACCAGTTTTCCGTTGACCTTGGCGCCCGTGCAGCGGTTCCCGACCTCGGTGTGGACGCTGTAGGCGAAGTCGATCGGGCAGGACCCCTTGGCCAGTTCCTTGACATCCCCCTTCGGTGTAAACACATAGATGACGTCGGGGAAAAGATCCATCTTGACCGAGTCCATGAACTGCCGGTTGTCGGCCAGGTCCTGCTGCCACTCGACCAACTGACGCAGCCACCCGAAAACGCGGTCCGTCTTCTGATCGATCTGGCCCTTTTCCTTGTACTTCCAGTGCGCCGCGATTCCCTCTTCGGCCACCCGGTGCATCTCTTCGGTCCGGATTTGGAACTCCACATGAAAACCCTTCGGGCCGACCACCGTCGTATGCAGGGATTGATAGCCGTTGGATTTCGGCACGCCGATATAATCCTTGAACCGTCCCGGGACCGGCCGCCAGAGGGAATGGATCATCCCGAGGATCGCGTAGCAGTTCATCTTGGTGTCCGTGATGATCCGGACCGCCGCCAGGTCGTAGACTTCCTCGAGCGGGATCCCCTGCCGCTCCATCTTCTGGTAGATTCCGAAAAAATGCTTGGAGCGCCCCAACACCTGGCCCCTGAAACCGTACTCCGTTAGACTTTTCTGGACGATCTTGATGACCTCCTGAATATAGGCGTCCCGCACGTCCTGCCGCTGCGCCACCTTCTTGGCGAGGTTGTTGTACACCTCGGGCTTAAGGTAGCGGAGACAAAGATCCTCCAGCTCCGTCCGCATCCAGCCGATGCCGAGCCGATTGGCCAACGGAGCGTAGATGTCGAGCGTTTCCTGGGCGATCCGTTTCTGTTTTTCCTCGGGCAGGTAATGCAGCGTGCGCATGTTGTGCAGACGGTCGGCGAGTTTGATCAGGATGACGCGGATGTCCTCCGACATCGACAGAAGCATTTTGCGGAAGTTCTCGGCCTGCTTCTCTTCGTGCGTCTTGAACTGGATCTTGCCGATCTTGGTCACGCCGTCGACCAGATAGGCCACGTCTTTTCCGAACCGTTGCTCCAGCTCGGCCTTGGGGATGTCGGTGTCTTCGATGGTGTCGTGGAGCAGCGCCGCCACGATCGAGGGAACGTCGAGTTTGAGATCGACGATGATCCGGGCCGTCTGGAGCGGGTGCTGGAGATAAGGCTCGCCCGACTCCCGCTTTTGCCCGGCATGGGCCTTGGCCGAAAAGTCATAGGCTTCCTGGATCGGCTGCACGTCGGCCTGCGGATTATACTGCCGCAGCGACTGGACGATCGACTGCACGGAGACGGGTTCTGCATTTCGGAGTTTTAGGGCCATGTCAGGCCCGCCTGTCCGGCAGGCAGGCTTCTCCCGAAATCCGGAGGTCCTTTACGCGCAGCTGGAGCTGCTCGCGACCCTGCCAGGCGTTTCGTTCCGGGGTAAAGACCAGGTCCAAGCCGGAGCCGTTGCGCAACAAGTCCATGCGATCGCCCATGCGAAACCCGATGGCGTCGTACAAAACGCCCGCGGGGACGCCGGCCAGCCCGCTCCGTTTTTGAACGGAGAACTTCAGGTGGTTGCCGCCGACGATGCGTGCGTTGACCGGAAACAGCCCCCGGAGGAGCAGCGTCGGCTCCGGATTGGCCGGCCCGAACGGGGCCAGGCTCTCGAGCTCACGGACCAGCTTCGGCGTCAGGTCCTCGCACTCGACCGCCGCGTCGATGAATTGCTTCGGTTGAAAATCCTCCGGCTTCAGCGTTTCAAATACGACGGCGGACAGGCGCTCGCGCAACGCCGGAATCCGCTCTTCCCGGAGGGTCAATCCGGCCGCGGCCTGGTGGCCTCCGAAACGGATCAGAAACTCCCGGCACCGTCGCAATCCCTCGCACAGATGAAACCCGGCGATGCTCCGGGCCGAGCCCTTGGCCAGGCCGTCCGGGTCGATCGCCAGGAGAACGGCGGGACGTCCGTACCGCTCCACCAGCCGGGCCGCCACGATTCCGACTACGCCCACATGCCATGCACGCGAGGCCAGAACGATGCATCCGGATTGATGGAAATCGGACTCCGATTCCACGCGGGCGCAGGCCTCCTCCAGAATCTTTTCCTCGATCGCCTGCCGCCGCCGGTTTTGAAGATTCAGAGACTGGGCGATCCGACGGGCTTCGTCCAAGGACGGCGTGGTCAGGAGGCGCACGGCCTCCCCCGCGTCCGTCAGTCGGCCGGAAGCGTTGATGCGCGGGGCCAAGGTGAATCCGACCGTGCCGGCCTTCACCGGCGCATCCGGAACCCCGGCCGCTTCTTTCAAAGCCCGGACGCCGGGCCTCCGCCCTTCCGTCAGTTGTTTTAAGCCCTCTTTGACCAGGAACCGGTTCTCACCGGTCAACGGACAAACATCCGCAACGGTTCCCAGGGCGACCAGATCCAGTCCCTCGGTCGGAACGGTACCCGTCAGGGCCTGGATCACCTTGAAGGTCAGCCCGGCGGTGCAGAGGCCCTTTTCCGGATAGCCCGCATCGTTCCGTTTCGGATTCAGAAGCGCCGTGGCGGGCGGAAGCTCGTCCGGCACGTCGTGATGATCCGTCACGATCACGTCCATGCCCAGGGAACGGGCCAGGCGGATCTCTTCAACCGAGGTGGTGCCGCAATCGGCCGTGATCAGAAGCGTCGTTCCCCGCGCATGAAGGGCGCGGACGGCCGCCTCGTTCAAACCGTACCCTTCGCTCAAGCGGTGCGGAATGTAGAAGTCGGCGTCCAGACCCTGACGTTTAAAGAAATCCAGGTAGAGCGTGGTCGCCGTTATACCGTCTACGTCATAGTCCCCGTAGATCACGACGCGTTCCGTCCGTCGGACGGCCGCGCGGATCCGAGAAACGGCCCGGTCCATTTCGTTCAGCCGCAGCGGATCCCACAGGTCCGAAACCGACGGGTCGACAAACGACCGCGCCATCCCGGGAGTGTCGATGCCCCGGCCGATCAAGATGGACGCCGTGACCGGTTCAAACCCGAGTTCCCGCACCAGCTTCGGATGCGCTTCACGGTCGTGCGGCCGCTGAATCCACCGTCTGGAATACACCGTCGCCATATCGAAACTATCATATGGCCAACGACCCCTCTTTGTCAAACCGCGACGCGCCTCGGGACGGGTCAGAAAAATACCGGATTTGGAATGAAATCGGATGGAGTAAGCGAGGATCGGGCTTTGCCGGTCCGAGGGCGGGGCCGGGGGGGGGCGTCGGAGGGCCGGGTTTATATGTCGCCGGACGGTCCCCACAGACAAGGTCGGCGGCGCGAGCCCCCATGATCGCAGCAGCGAGCTTAACTTGGAAGTTGCCGAAGCTCTTCTTTCGCCGTCTTGTTTTCCGGGTCCCAGAGCAGCGCTTCTTCAAACTGACGCTGGGCCCGCTGGGTCATGCCTCCTTTTTTATAAAGCAAGCCGAGACCGAGGTAATGATCCACGCCGGACGGATCAAGTTCAATCGCCTTTTTATAATGCGTTTCCGCGTCGCGCTGCCGACCCGGAATCTGGGTCAAGGTTTTGGCCAGCAGCGAATGATAGCTGGCCTGGTTCGGCGCGGCCTTGGCCGCGGTTTCAAAATAATAGGCCGCGGTCTTCAAATCGCCTTTTCGAAACGCCTGCTGCCCCGCATGGACTTGGGCCTCCGGGGAGGGACCCGCGGGCTTCTCCTCCCGGCCCAAAACTTTTTTCAAGGCCAATTGCGTGTCGTATTCCTGCCGTGTCCGCTCCATCAACAGGGTGTCGTACGCCTCCGTGATGCTCCGGAACAGCGTTTCAAGGTGGGGGGTGAGTTCCTCCAGACCGGCCTGGAAATGACGATCGGGATGGTATTCTTTGGCCAGATGAAAATAGGCCCGCTTGATCTGATCCCGCGTCGCCGTTCTTTCCAGCCCCAGCACTTGATAATAATCCTGGTGTTGCAGGGATTCGTAGGCCTCCCGGATTTTCATTTTCGTTCCTTGGATTTCCTGGGCGTCCTCGCGGGTCTCCTCGGACCGAAAAATCTCTTCCCGGCTTTCGATGACCGCCTCTCGTTGCTCCGACTTGACTTCCGTCTTGGGTGGCTCTTGCGGATGTGCCGACAGGGGTTCGGAAACCGCCGGAGCCGCTTGAACGAAGGGGCCCGGTTGCGGGGCGGCGACGACCGTCTCGGCCAGTCCGATGGAAAGGAAGAAGAAAAGCAGCTTCAGAGTTTCAAACGCCGGGAGTTCGGACGCGGCGAAGATTTCGGAAATCGTATTTTTCCCGTCCATCTGCATCAACACCTTCCGCTCATTCTCTTTCAGGTCGATGTTCTGAAACAAAACCAGCGGATCCGTTGTGATATGCAGGACCGCGTTCAGGGGCGGGAGCTCGTTCCGTAGACGGACGAAATCGTTGATCCGGCGGATGCCGTCCAGAATAAGATTGCCCGTGCTCATTTTAAGCGTGATGATCTCCTGGGTCGGCAACGGTCCCTCTTCAAACCGGTATTCGCCGTCCAGCCAGGTGAATAGGCTCAGGACGATTTCTTTGACTTGAAACGTGACCGACGAAAAGAGATCCTTGGCGGCGAGCGCGCCCTGCTCGACCAGAACCGTGCCGAACCGCTTCCGGGTATTGCGCGTAACTTCGGACGCCACCTCGTACTGGTTCAAGGTGATCCGGCCGGATTTGAGGAGCACTTCGCCCAACCAGTCATCCTGGTATTTGGACGTCGCGAAGATGATGTCGCCGTCTTTGATGAAGAGCGATTTATGTTGGTCGTTGCGTCCGATGACCAGCACACCGGTTTTCTTTTGCCGTTGTAAATGGGTCAGAATCTTCGGCAGTCGTTGATCCCGAAGTCTCCCCGATACGGGCAGGTCGCCGTCCATCGTCCTCCCTCAAGCGCGTTTGAGCAGTTTGCCCTGACTCCCTCTCCAGACCACCAAGATCGAACTCGCCACGAAAATGGAGGAATAGTTGCCCACGATCACGCCCACCAAAAGGGCGAAAGAAAAATCGTGGATGACCTCTCCCCCGAAGAAAAACAGCGCGACCAGCACCAGAACGACGGTCAACGAAACGACGATCGTCCGGCTGAGCACCTGATTGATTCCGCCGTTGATCACCTGCTCCAGCGACTCCCGCCGACGAAACTTCAGGTTTTCACGGATCCGGTCGAAAACCACCACTTTATCCGTCAGGGAGTAACCGGCCAGCGTCAACAGGGCCGTCACGATGAGCAGGGTGATTTCCTTGTTGGCCAGATAGAGCACGCCCAGAACGGCCAGGACGTCGTGAAACGTCGCGATCGCGGCCGCAATCCCGAAACGGAATTCAAAACGGACCGCGATGTAAAGAATGATGCCGATCATCGAGAAAACGACCGCGATGACGGCTTTCTTCTGAAGTTCCTGGCCGATCGTGGGGCCGATCGCCGTGCTGCTGTCCACCACGAAGGGGTTCGACGAGAACTCTTTCTCGAAAACCTGGACGATCCGATTGGCCGCATCCTCCTGAATCGTGTTCTCCTGTTTCACGCGGATCAGAATCCGATTCCCGTTCGTGAACTGCTGAAGCTCGGCGTCCGGAAACCCGTTCGACGACAGAACCCGACGGGCGTCGTCGATCTTGATCGGCTGCTCGAATTTGAGCTGGACCGCGGTCCCCCCCGCAAAGTCGATGCCGAGATTCGCCTTTCCCCGGCCGATCTGAACCAGGGTCAGCAGCCCGAGAAGCACAAGGACGCCGGAAAAAATAAACGCATAATTCCGCTTGCCGACAAAATCAATATTCGTTTTCCCGAGGATTTCGAACATGAGATCTCCCGATGATTCGTAAACGAACCTTAAATGCTCAACCGCTGCAACTTCCAACGGCCGTTGACAAAGTCAAAGACCACCTTGGTTCCCACCAGCGCCGTGAATAGATTGATCGCAATGCCCAGGCTGAGGCTGACCGCAAACCCTTTGATCGGACCGGTGCCGAACAGGAAGAGCACCAGCGCCGTGATCAGGGTCGTGACGTGGGAATCGACAATGGTGAGAAACGCCTTGTCATAGCCGCCGTCCACGGCCAGACGGACCGGCTTGCCCTGCCGGAGTTCCTCGCGGATCCGCTCAAAGATCAGAACGTTCGAGTCCACCCCCATGCCGATCGTCAGAATAATGCCAGCAATGCCCGGCAGAGTCAAGGTGGCATTGAGCGCCGCCAGGGCGCCGATCAAAACGATCAAGTTCAGGATCAGGGCCATATCGGCGACGATGCCGGCCATCCGGTAATAAATCATCATGAATAAGACGACCATCGCGCCCGCCAGGACGGTGGCCTGAATTCCCATCCGGATCGAATCCTGTCCAAGCGACGGGCCCACCGTGAGATCCTCCAGCGTACGGACGGGGGCCAGCAAGGCCCCGGCCCTCAAGACGATGGCCAGGTCGTTGGCCTCCTGGGTGGTGAAGCTGCCGGTGATCTGCGCGTTCCCGCCGGTGATTCGATCCTGGATGGTCGGCGCCGAATAGACGTTGTCGTCCAGGATGATGGCCAGACGCTTCTTCACGTTTTCGGCCGTGATGCGTTCGAACAACTGGGCGCCGATGCCGTTCATGCTGACCGAGACGTACGGCTCGTTGAATTGACCGATGCTCACGCGGGCGTCGGTCAGGACGTCCCCGGTCATCAACGTCCGCTTCTTGATCAGATAGGGTCGCTTTCGGACCTCGCCGGATTGCTTGTCGACCATTCGCTCGAACATGATCTCATCCCCTTCCGGAACCTTGCTTTTGTATTCGGCCGTGAAGGTTTCTTCATTTTGCGGCGTAATGGAAAGGGGAAGGGTCCGGCTGAGCGGGTTGTCTTCATCCAACAACTTGAACTCCAAAAGCGCCGTCTTTCCGATCAGCTCCTTCGCCCGCTTGGAATCCTTCACTCCCGGAAGCTGGATGACGATCTGCTTGGGTCCTTGTCGCTGGATCAGGGGTTCGGCCACGCCGAACTGGTCGATCCGGTTGCGGATCGTCTCGAGCGCCTGAGTGGTCGCGGTGTCCTTGATTCGGGTCACCTCCCCCTCCCGGAGGGAATACACCAGATCATTTCCCGGCGCTTCCTTCGGAACAAAATTCGGGAAGTTGGCCTCGATCTTTTTCCCGACCTCCGCCTTTTTGTCCGGCCCGGGAAGGGTCACGGTCAATTCCGCGGGCCCCGTCCTCTTGACCGACGCGACCGGAAGCTTGCTTTCGGCTAGAAGATCGTTGATGGATGAAGCGGTCCTTTCCACCAGATTTTCGACCGCCTTGTCCTCTTCCACCTCCAGCACCATGTGGATCCCTCCCTGTAGGTCGAGACCCAGCGTGACTCCGCGGTTCGGCAAATATTTTTTCCACCAGTCCGGCAGTTCTTGAAAGACCGGCGTGGACGGCAGAAAGTAAATGATCGAAATCAGCACGGTCAGGCTCAACAGCAGCAGTCGTCCTCGAATTCCTCGTTTCACGTCGGGCACCCTCTCCTTTCATTGGATTCAGACTTGATCGGCTTAAAATGAATCCGTCTCTCCTTCTCCCTTTTTTCCCGCGCCGGAGGCGGGATGTCAGGATCCTTCATCCGGCTCTTCCTGAAGTTCCGCGATGTAGTCGCGCCGGATTTTGACCCGGACGTTGTCCGCCACCTGGATCGTGACCACATGTTTATTCAGAGCCGCAACGGTGCCCAAGAGCCCGCCGGTGGTCAACACCCGATCGCCCTTCTTCAGGGCCTCCAGCATGCCCTTGTGCTTCTTCTGCTTTCGTTGCTGGGGAAGGATCAAAAGAAAATAGAACACGACGAAAATCAGGACAAACGGCAGGAAAGAGACCACCATCCCTCCCGGTCCGGCGGACGGAGCCGCCGCGGGGGCCCCTCCCGTTTCTTGAGCCCACACGATCGTTGAGAAGATTCCCATTCGTTTATTCCTCCTTCGTTAAACCGACGCTTCCATCCGTCCGCCCTGCGTCGCGGCGCATGCGATAAAACTCCTCCCGGTATCGCAACAGCCGCTTTTCGCGAATCGCCTGTCGCAGCTGCTCCATAAGACGAATAAAGTAATTTAGATTATGGATCGTGTTCAGCCGAAGGGCCAGCGTTTCCTGGGCCATGAAAAGATGCCGCAGATAGGCCCGCGAGAACCGGCGACAGGTGGTGCAGTCGCAGGCCGGATCGATGGGCGATTCATCGCGGGCATACTGGGCGTTTTTAATGACCACCCTTCCGAAGGACGTGAACAACCATCCCGTTCGCGCATGGCGAGTGGGAATCACGCAGTCGAACATGTCGATTCCCCGAACCACGCACTCCAACAAATCCTCCGGCATCCCCACGCCCATCAGATACCGCGGGCGATCCTCCGGAAGGAGCGGAACCACCTGATCCACCACCTCCCGCATCATCGAGGGCGTCTCGCCGACGCTGAGCCCGCCCAGGGCGTACCCCTCGAATCCCAGGTCGAGCAATCGCAGCGCCGCTTCCCGCCTCAGTTCGGGATAGAACCCGCCTTGCACGATCCCGAACAGCGTTTGATCCCGACGTTGATGCGACTGCTTGCACCGTCGCGCCCATTCCATTGTCCGGTCAAGAGCGGCGCGCGTCGCCTCCGGGCTGCTGGGATACGGGAGACACTCATCCAGCGTCATGATGATGTCCGCCCCCAGGGCTTCCTGGATCTCCATGTCGAACTCCGGCGAGAAGAAGTGCGGCGAACCGTCGAGGTGGGACTGAAACGCCGCCCCCTGATCCGTCACCTTGCACAGCCGGGCTAGACTGAAGACCTGATAGCCGCCGCTGTCCGTCAGGATCGGCCGGTCCCACGAAATGAAGCGGTGCAGTCCCCCCAATTCGGCGATGAGCTTATGACCCGGGCGAAGGTAGAGATGATAGGCATTGCCGAGGATGATCTCGACGCCGAGTTCCTTCAGTTCGTCCGGGGAAAGCGTCTTGACCGTCCCGGCGGTGCCGACCGGCATGAAGACCGGCGTCTGGATCGAGCCGTGCCGTGTCTCCAATCGTCCGCAGCGGGCCCGCGTTTCGCCCTCTTTGTCCAGAACCGTGAACGTCATTTTTTCCAACCGCGCTCCATCCGCCCTACATTCTTTCCAGGGCCGCGACCCCTAGAATGTCCAGGGCGTTGGCCATCACCGTCCGCACCGCGCCGACCAACAGCAAGCGGGCCTGGGTAAGGTCGTCATCCGCCGAAATGAACCGGTGCTTGTAATAATAATTATGCAGAAGGCCGGCCAGGTCGAGAAGATAGAACGTCAATCGATGCGGCTCCAGGGCGCCCGCGCTTTCCTCGATCAGTCTCGGAAAGAAATCGAGCCGCTTGATGAGTTTCAGTTCCTCCGGCTCCGCCAAGCGATCGAGGCGGACCTGATTTGGATCAATCGGACGAATTCCCTGCTCCTCGGCCTGCCGTCCGACGCTGCACAAGCGGGCATGGGCATACTGGACGTAATAGACCGGGTTCTCGTTGGATTGGCGCTTCGCCAGCTCCAGGTCGAATTCCATCGGACTGTCAAGACGGCGCATGAGAAAAAAGAACAGCGCGGCGTCCTTGCCCACCTCGCCGACCACGTCGCGAAGGGTCACGAATTCGCCGGCCCGTTTCGACATCGGAACCGGCTGGCCGTTCCGAACCAGCTTGACCAGCTGCCCGATCAGGATCCGAAGCCGCGTCCTGGGATACCCCAGGGCCTGGACCGCCGCCTCCATTCTCGCCGTGTAGCCGTGGTGATCCGCACCCCAGATGTCGATCAACAGGTCGAATCCGCGCGCGAGCTTGTCCCGATGATAGGCGATATCGGACGCCAGATAGGTGTACTCGCCGTCTTCCTTCCGGACCACGCGATCCTTATCGTCCCCGAAATGCGTCGACCGAAACCACAGAGCGCCGTCCTGATCATAGAGATAATCTTTTTCCCGCAACTCATCCAAGGCGTTCTGGACGGCGCCGCTTTGGAAAAGGGACGCCTCGCTGAACCAGTCGTCAAACGCGATCCCGAAGGCCGTCAGGTCCTCCCGGATCACGCCCGTCATTTCCTCCAGCGAATGCCGCGTGAAAAACCCGAGACACTCGTCGGCCGGACGGCCGAGAAATTCTTTCCCGTAGCGGTCGACCAGACGTTGCGCGATACCCGTGATATAGCCGCCCCGATAACCGTCTTCGGGATCGGCCGCGGCATGGCCCAAAAGCTGCTGGTAGCGCGCATAGACCGACCATCCCAGCAGTTTCACCTGTCGCCCGGAATCGTTGTTGTAATATTCCCGATGGACCTGATACCCCGCCGCCTCCAGAAGATTCGCCAGCGCATTTCCCACGGCGGCCCATCGCCCGTGACCGACATGCAACGGGCCGGTCGGATTGGCGCTGACAAACTCGATCTGAACCTTTTGGCCCTTCCCGATATCGAGGCGGCCGAACCGTTTTCCTTGCGCGTTGATTTCCGGCAGGACCCGGCGCCACTGATCCTGTTTTAGGGTGATATTGATGTAACCCGGACCCGCCAACTGGACCTGGTCGAGGATCCCGCCCGGATCTTTCTGAAGGTAGTGCAGGAACGTCTGGGCGATCTCGCGAGGAGGACGGCCCTCCATCGGGGCCAGCATCATCGCGACGGTGGTCGCAAAGTCGGCCTGGACGGTCTCCTTCGGGATTTCGACCACCACCTTGTCCGGATCGGGCCGGGAAAGGATTTTCCCTTCCCCGGAGGCCTGCTCCCACGCCTTCAGAAGCATCTCTTTAATCAGACAATCTTTTGTCATGGAAGGGCCGTCCCTCTGGACTTAATATCCCGGATCGGGTTGACCTAAAAAGCTTTTGCCCAGCAGCTGCACCTTCACAACCTGTCCCTTCGCCATTTCATCGGACTCCGACGGAAAGATCAAGAGGCCGTCGGCTTTGACCATCGAGGTCAGGACGCCGGAGCTCTGGCTTCCCGTTGTCCAGACTTCATAGCGGTCCCCCGTTTTTTTCACCACCGCTCTCACGAAATGGGTCTTCCCCGGCTTCTTCGTGAGCCGTTCCATCAGGCTCGCCTCGATGACCGGGCGGAACAGCAAGGTGTGCCCCTCCATCTTCCGGAGCGCCGGCCGCACAAATTGTTCAAAGGTCACCATCGTCGATACGGGATTTCCCGGAAGGCCGAAAATGGGTTTCCCTTGAAGGCTGCCGAAGGCCAGCGGCTCGCCCGGTTTCATCGCAACCTTCCAGAAAGCCATCAGGATCCCCAGTTGTTCCAGCACATCCTTGACGAAATCGTACATCCCGACCGAGACGCCTCCCGAAATCAGAATTAGATCGGACGACCGCGCCTGCGTCAGGCGGTCTTGAAGATCCTCGCGGTTATCCCTCGCGATGCCGAGGATCACCGGAACGCCTCCCGCTTCGAGCACCTGAGCCGCCAATGCATACCCGTTGCTGTTCATGATTTTGTTCGGGGTCAACGGCTCATGGAAATCGGCCAGTTCATTGCCCGTCGCAAGAATCGCAACCCGCGGACGCTGGTAAACAAGGACATGGGACCGGCCCACAGAAGCCAGCATCCCCACCTCCGCCGGACCCATCACGCTGTTTTGGGCCAGAACGACAAGACCGGCCTGGATATCCTCGCCGCGCAGGCGGACATTTTCGCCCCGCTCGGCGGGACAAACGATCTGGACGGAATCCCCTTCCGTGCGGGTGTCCTCAACGCGAACGACCGCATCCGCCCCCTTCGGAACAGGCGCCCCTGTCATGATCCGACCGGCCTGTCCTTTTTCGACGGTCTTGGTCGGAAGGGCGCCCGCCGCAATCTCCTCAACCACATCCAGGCGAACCGGTTTTTTTTCTGAGGCTGTCGAGACATCCTCGTGCCGGACCGCATAGCCGTCCATCGCGGAACTGTTCCACGGCGGATGATCCCGTCCCGAGACCACCGGTTCGGCCAGCACGCGCCCCAACGAATGAAGGAGATCCTGTTTCTCGGTTCCCATTCGCTGGATTTGATCAAGCACCAACGACCGCGCCTTTTCAACCGGAATCATTCCGACACCCATTCATTAAAGGCCCGTATTATAACCCAAGGGCGGCAACCTGTAAAGGCAAGCCGACTCATGATCGAATTCAGCCGAAACGCAAAAGGGGGTGACACGCGTCACCCCCCTTGCATGAAAGACTACAGCGGTTTTTATTTGCGCTTTTGCTTATCCGCGCTGACCTTGCGAATGATCCAGCCCTCGATTCCGAAGACCACGATCACGGCGAAGAACGGATAAACATACGCCTGCATCGGAGTCGGCGGCTGAAGGATGGTGTAGTACCAGGTCGAGATCGACGTCTTCAAACCATGGTCGCCGTTGTTGCCGTCCCAGACGAAGAACACGGTCGGAATATATTTCCCCATTTCAAATTGCACGTCGTTTTCCTTGTCGCTCGTGGTCATCGCGCGTGTCATAATGACGTACCAGCGGCCGTCTTTATACTCGGCATAAACCGTTTTCACGTTGTGCGTGGGACGGGCATCCAGCTTCAGGTCGCCGCCGATCGACCCGTGACCGGTATATTCGGTCGTCGTTCCGTCGGCCTCCCATTTCCAGACATCGACCGCGTTCTTGGTATCCCCGAATATGAACCGCGGCTTCTCCGGCGGGGCCAACGTCTGCCACTTGGCGGGAAACTGGATGGCAACCGCATCGTTGAACATCGGGTATTGCCTCAATGCGATCGGCTCCCCGGCCGGCGGCGTTTCCTGGAAACTGGCCGCTTGCGCCAACGTTTCCGGAGTGGCCACGCTCTTGATCCGATCGTCCCATTCAAACTCCCAGCCGATTTCTTTGCCGTTGAAGATGGACTTCACCCAAACATCGTCCACCAGACGGACGAAGTTGCGGGGTTTGTGGGTGATCTGCCCGGCCAGACCGATATACTGCGGATCGATTTTCTGCCAGGTCGGATCATTCGGGTTGCTCGGTATATCACCTTTGACAAAGAGCGATTTGACCACAAACGACAGGGCCGGATGGGCCGTCAGCGGATCGATCTTTTGCTTCGGGCAGAGGGAAATCACAAAATTGGCCACGTCCCAACGCTGTTCCGGAGTCAGGGCATCGGCGAACGAGGGCATCGGGGTGCCGTTCAGGCCGGTCGAGACTTCCCGGAAGATGTTCCTTGGATTATAGGGATCTTCACGGTTCCCGCGGAAGTTCCAGCATTTGTGCAGATCGGCCGGAAAGATGGGGAAGCCCCACTCATCCTTCTGGGTTTTGTTCCCGTCGCCGCGCTCGTCATTGCCGTGGCACTCCACGCACTTCCCCTTGTTCATGAAAACATCCTTCCCTCTTTTGATGCTTTCGTCGGAGGTGGGGATCTGTTTGCCGAAGTCGATCACATGGAAGTCTTCATTCTCGGTATCCTGAAAGTTCCGGTCTTTCACAAGATTGGTCATGACGAACGCGATCACCTGGTGGCGCTGCTGGTCGGTCAGAATCCCATCCCAGGACGGCATGGCGGAGCCCGGCAATCCGTGGGTCACGGTCAAGAAGAGATCGTTCTCGGTCGGAAGCTCGCCGCTCGCCGTGGTCCGAATCTTGAATGTTCCCGCGTTGAAATTTCTGGGCCTCGGCCAGAGGCGATCGGCCGACGGCCCGTCTCCCGCGCCTTCGGGGCCGTGGCACCAAACACACTTCTTAAAATAGATCTGCTTGCCGGCATCGATATCGGGCTGCGATGGCTTGGCCGGACGACCCGCGCCCGCGGCAGCGGCGGGGGCCTTTTCATCCTTGGTCTGGGCCAAGGTCAGGACCACGCTTCCGGATGCGATGAGCGCAACCGTGACGATCCCCACCGCGACCGCTTTCTTATTTCCGAAGACAGATAAAATCTTGTTCATCGCTCGTGCCCCTTTCACGTAAACGGATGATGGACCCTAATTCTAATCCCATGTCCTGGGGAAGAATTCCGTATGCCAATATTCAAACATGTTCACTTTCCAGATCTCATCCGTGGTCAGATGTTCCTCCCACGGAGGCATGGCGGAGGCCCAGGGGAAACCTTCCCGAGGAAGCCCGGGTCCTCCCTTCGAGATTCGCCAGAAGACGAAGGTCTCCTGAAGCTGGGCGATGGTTCCCGGGTCGGAAAAGTTGGCCGGAATCGGGTTGAAGGCAAACGCAAACATACCGCGGCCGTTCAGGTTGTCGCCGTGGCAGAAATGACAGTTCTGAAAGAAAATGGCCCCGCCTTCCCTCACATACAAAAGGTACCCTTTCGCATCCGGTGAAAAGGGATTCATATGAAAATACTTTTCCTCTTTACCCACATCCAGATAATTTCCATTTTCATCGACGCGGAAGGGATTGCGGGCGGTTTGCAGTGTGAAGTTTTGGCCGCGTACCGTGACGGCCGCGGGCGGCGCCGGATGCACGGTTCTCAGTTCGACCGGTTCGTCGAAAGACGGAACGATCAAATCGTAGGTCCCGTAGCCCACCAACAAAGGAATCGCCACGAAGGAAACCGTTCTGACCCCCTTGTAAATCGGGGTCGCGGCCATGACGGTATTGAGGATCGGCCTCTTAAATTCCGTCCATCCCTTCTCCGTGGATGAAATGAACAGGAAGACAACCAGGGTGACCAGCCCCATGTAGGTGTAGAGAAGCGCGGAAGGAATCGGCGGGGTCAACACATACTTGAAAATCGTGTAGGCCCCAAGCCAGAGCAGAATGGCCTGCGGGAAAGCCGGGATCCTTTTGCCTATGTTAGTCAGCAAATAATTGATGCCGACATAGGCAATCGCCACGGCCGTGATAATTAGGAGCAGTTCAATAGGTTGTATACCTGGAATCCACATCACTCACCTCCAGAAAATTTCGGGGATGACAATAATTGAAAAGCTTCCTTATCGGCCGACACTCATTTGGCCGAAGCCGACTTCCCTCCACCGCCGCCGCAGACTGTGGCGAATGATTCTTGCGGGGGCCCTTTTAAACCGTCCTTTTGAGCTTGTTCACAGTTCTGTGCCAATAAATAGTCGGCCATCTTTTCCAAGGCCCCGTAAGTAAACTTCTGGGCAAAGTCCTGAATCATCGGTGAAACGGTCGGAGTGGCCTTTTGGACAAACTGGGGAACAATAAACGCATTCGGATTGACGATGGATTCCATCACGTATTCCTTCGGCGTTTTTGCATGGGCCTTCCCCGCTTTGACCTGGGCCTGGTATGCCGGAGAGGCAATACGTCTGGCCGCATTGTGCCCTTCGATCAACAGAGGCCCGATCACACCGAACTTCGCGGTGGCGATCCCCGGAATCTGATGGCAGGCAAAACAACCCATCTTCGTCACGATCTGCTCCGGTGTATCGGAGGCCAACGCAACGGGCGGACCGGCCGCTGCGGGAGCCTGCGCGGTGGTCGGAGCGCCTGCTTTGGGCCGATCGGATTCCGGGATGAATTTTTCGTAAGCCGCACGGATTTCTTTTGCAGAAGGCGGGGTATTCCCTTCCCTGAAAAACAGCCAGGTATCAACCGCAATCAGCTGATCGATGGTCAAACTGATCGGGGGCTTGTGAATGGCCGGCATCGGGCTCTCTCTGTCGTTGGTGCCCTTTGTGCCAAAGCCCGCGACCACATAACAGGACGGACAAACGTGAGACTCGGCGATATACTCTTCGGCCGTCGTGGCCCGACCGCTCCCTTTAAAGGACTCGGTCTGAACGGTATCGGGCTTCAAATATCGGGGATCCTTGATCCGCTCTGCGGCCCGCTCGGCAATCCCGATCAGGTTCGGCGCGCGATCCCCGATATCGCCTTTCTTAAAGGTATGACAAAGTGGGCATTGCCCCGGCCCGATGCCTCGCTCGGCAAACCCGCCGACCTTTCCAAAAATCACCGCTTCGCCCATATCGGCCAGTTTATCCGTCGGCATGGCGTCCACTGCTCCGGCCTCCATCTTCGGCGGGGGCGGCGGAACTTCACCACGGGTTTGCGGGAGCCAGTTCGAATAGGTGTCAAAAATTCCGGTCATGACCGCGTAAAAACCAATGGCTACGAGGATAGTTCGTAACTTTGGAAAATTGTAGGCCAGTATGAAAAGAAGGACCGGAGCTAACAGGATTACAACGGATAAATACCCTTTTGTCACGTTTAATCTCCTGTGGGTAAGTTTTGGGGGCCGGCAGCCGGCCCCCAGAGATTATTAATGAGGTGGGCGTTTACTCCGAGCCACCGGCTATTACGGGTCTTGCAATCTCTTTCTTCGCCTCGGCAACCGCATGCTTTGAGGTCAGTTCGCCCAACCAGAACACGAACAACACAAATAACCAGAAGGCCAGAACGTTCAACGACATCATATTCGCAGCAAACCCGATCGTGTGGGTAAAGGCCCACGGGGAATTATCCCGAAAGACTTCCATCACGTGCCAGAACAAGCGCACCGAGGACCGGATGTATCCCATCAAGGCCATCAACCATGTAAAGGAGACCGCCAACGCAAACAAGGCGTACTGCGAACGAACCGAGATTTTACCCCACTCGATCGGACCGGTCAACTTGGACCCCCTCATCATCGCAATGTTGATTGCGCTCCCCACAAACAAGGTGGTTAACGTTCCGATCACCTGGGGTACCGAGAGCCCGACGCGCACGTTGGCCGGGATGTAATATCCGTAGATCGCCAGCCACCAGTTGTTCACAAGGGCCACCGTAAACATCGCCATCAATGCGGCGTTGCCCCAGGCCTCCCATTTCACCGTAACGATTTTATTGCTGCGTTGATACAAAAGAAACGAAATGATCGTGGTCATGATCATGGTGTTCACGGCCCCGTTCTTGGCCGACATAACGCCGAAGTTTCCGATTACGGGGTGCTGCTGCCCGCCGATCGCTTTCAACTCGGCCGGTCGCATGACCAAGGTATGCGGCGTCAACCAGACCAGGAAGGCGGCGGTTGTAAGGAAAAGAACATACTTGATGTATTTTTGGTACCGCTCCGCCCCCCTCATCCGCTCCATGCCGTTGAACAGGTAGTAGTTGGTGGAAAAGAAGAGCGCGCCGATCAGAACCGCCTGGATGATGAACAACCAGGCCAGCAGACCGCCCATCAGCGTAATGCCCATCTGTTGACGGAAACCGTAGACCTCGCGCATCAGCCAGTAACCGGCGAAGGGCAACGGGATTAACGATGCAACCGCCATGAACATCGCGATGTAGCCCATCCAGTCGTAGTAGGCTTTTTCTTCCTGGTTCTTAGCCGCGAGAAATTTATAGGCCGCGTAGGCCGCAACGATTCCGCCGCCGAACACCATGTTCCCGATGATCCGGTGAACGTTCAGAGGATTCCATAAGGCATTGTGCATGACCGCCCAGAGATTCCCCAAATATCTCCCCTTC